>NZ_JAGPXV010000319.1:0-6737 GCF_018070405.1 Micromonospora sp. D75 | reverse complement strand
CCGGCGTGGTCCGGAACGCCTCGCTCGCGGCGATGAGCCGTTCGTCCGGCACGGCCAGGTCGCGTCCGCCGACCACCGTCCGGGGCAGCCGCTCCGGTTCCAGCCGGAGGTGCACACCGCCGGCGCGCTCGCCGGAGCGCCGGACGCCCCGGATCTCCGACCACGGGTACCAGTCCCCGCCGTACCGGAGCCCGCCGCCGGTCAACGCCAGCCGGCCGGTGAACCGCGTCTCCGCGTAGACCACCCAGCCCAGGCCGAGAGCCACCGCGGCCAGCACCGGCGGTCGCCCCGCCTCGACCTGCGGCCAGCGCTCGGTCAGGACCGAGAAACCGCCGAGGGCCACCACGACACCCGCTGTCACGTCCGCGGTCAGCCCCAGCCATCGCGCCGCCGACCGCCGGGCGACCAGCCCCGGTTCGGCGCCGTGCGGCCCGGCCACCCGGGGCCGCCAGATCAGCCGGCCGGTCCGCCGTGGCCGCCAGTACCGCTGCGCCAGGTGCCCCAGCATCACCAGCCACACCACGCCACGAGCCGCGTCGAGGTGCGACGGATCCAGCGCGAGGAGAACCCGGCCGCTCACCGCGGCCACCGCCGTACCGGCTAGGAGCGCGAACAACCGGCGGGACCACAACCCGTCGCGGTCGGGCACCGCCGCAGCCATCGGGCCGGGACCGGACATGCCCGGAAGGGTACGCGCCGCGTGCCGCGCCGTCAGTCGGCCGTCGGGCCGGAGGTACGGGTCAGTCCGGCGGCGGCCCGCTCCACGATGAGGCACCTGTCCTCGACGTATTCGAGGCCCGCCTCCTCGGCGATCCGGCGCGCCTCGTCCGAGAAGATGCCGAGCTGCAACCACACCGCCGGGGCGCCGATCGCCACCGCCTGCCGGACCACGTCGACCGCGTCCCGCGCCGGGCGGAACACGTCGACCAGGTCGACCGGGTGCGGGATGTCGGCCAGCGTCGGATACGCCTTCTCGCCGAACAACTCGTCCACAGTCGGGTTGACCGGGATGATCCGCCAGCCGTGCCGCTGCATCTCCAGCGGTACGCGGTGCGCGGCCTTGCCCGGATCGCGGGAGGCGCCCACGACGGCGATCACGGCGGAGTCGGCGAGGATCTGCTGAGCGGAACGCATCCCCCGAGCCTAGCCCCGCCGGCGCGGGTCCTCCCCGCTAGAGGTAATGCTCAGCTCAGCAGCGTTGTGGGTCTGCACCGGCAGGTGACAGGTGTAGTCACGCGGCCTGACTGGCCGGTGGGTGCATGATGGCCTCGAATTCAACGGGGTCAACCCGGACAGCGACCGCTGGCGTCGGCGGCGGTGATAGGTCCGTTCGATCCAGGTCACGATCGCGATCCGTAGTTGTTGGCGGGTGGCCCATGATCGGCGGTTCAGGACGTTGTTCTACAAGGAGTCCGAAGCCGCCGCGTCGCGCGAGTCGCTACCCTCCCGTTAGGTCAAGAAGCTTTCAGTAGTGACTATAGGAGGTTGTGCTTACGGGCGAAGGCGGGAAACTCAGCTCCCGAGCAGGGCAGACGAGCATCGGTTGCTCTGAGTGCCTCAATGAGGTTCCCCGCAGCCGTAAGGGTTTGTTTGCCGTCCCGGCAGGCCCCCGCGAGAAGCCAGATGGTGCCGTGCACCCGGGCGCCGTGGGCGCGGGCGACCTGCGTCGCGTTCCTGTCGTCCGTGATGGCCACCCCATCCCGCAGTTCGGCGGCAGCGAGGACGGACGCCTCCCCAAGGTCGCGCTCACCCGAGCCGAGCCGCGCGGCCCATTTGGTGAAGCACCGCACCTCATCGAGGGTGTCTAACTGGGCAGTGGTCAGCCAATCCGCCTCGCAAGCGACGGCCAGTTCACGATGATCCGCAGATCCCGCCCGCAACTCCTCCCGAACCACCTGAGTCGTCCAACAATCGGCATCGAGCAGCAGGTCCTGCAAGACGTCCAGCCGGTCAGCGAGAGTGAAGTGGCTGAGAACCATCGTGTCGAGTACAAGGACGGGGTTGGCTTGCGCCGACAGGCTCACGGCGCGATCTCCAGGTCGTCCTCCTGCGGCAGATCCTCGTCGGCGATGTGGCCATGCATCAACTCCAGAGCCCTCGCCCGGGTGATGCGCCTGTTCCGCCACGCGTCCATCACGGCCTGTGCGTAGGCGGGCGGTACCCGCACCGACACAAGGTCGGGCTGCGGCGCCCAGCCCAATGCCTCCATGAACTCCACATGCGTGGGCCGAACCTGGCTCCAGGATCTACGCGTCTCTGCGTCGATGGTCCCTGCCTGCTCAGCCTGCCGCAACGCCAGCAACCAAGAGGTACGGTATCGAGCCGCATAGCTCACGATCTGGTCCCGGCTCACCGTCCCGGGGGCTCCGGCTGCGGCAATCGCTTGCACGGGCAGCAGCAGTTCTGCGGCGAAGGCATCAATCACCGCCTCCCGTTCTGCACGCGAGGCACTCACGCCGAGGTCGGCAGAATACTCATCACCAATGATGAGATGCCCCAACTCGTGTGCAGCGGTAGCCCGACGGCGGCCAGGGTCGCCCGTAGTGCTTACGACAGCAACCGCGATGTCGCCCTCGACGAGCGATGCTCCGTCGCCTGGAAGGTCGGTGACCAGTACCCACTGACCTGCGCGCTCACAGACGTCCATGATGCTGCCGACCGGTGCATCGCCGAGCCCGAACCGCTGTCGCAGCCACCGGGCTGTCTGACGCGCATCATCCTCGGATTCCACTGAGTGCGGGTAGCGAAGCAGCGGACGGGTAAGCAATACGCCAAGATCCAGCAACTGCTGGACGTTGCGCAGCCACTCAACCATGGCGATTTCGAGGCGTTCCGACGATCGTGCTGCCTGAGTGTCCGTTTCCTCGGTCAACGGGGCCGCTCGTCGGGACAACACCGCCGGCGGCGGCTGAATCAAGTACTCCATCGACACTCTTAGTGCCCTGGAAAGCCGAGCCAGCTCCATGCCGTCCAAACGGCGGCTGCCAGCCTCAACCTTGGCCAGCATTGTGCGGTCCAGCCCCACCATCGCCGCGAGATCCTGCTGCGAGATCCCCAGCGACAACCGGGCTCGCCGTACCTGCTCACCGACGAGGGGCCAGACCCAACCATCAGCCATGGTGCGATAATCGCACACTTGGCGCTGGAGTGGGTCAACACACGGAAGTTCAGGGGTCAACCTCAGGGGCATTACCGCTAGAGCAGGGAGAGCTGTTCGGCGGCAGGCGCGGGCGGCGGGGTCTCCGGCAGCCGGCGGTTGTCGCCCGTCTTGCCCCGGTGCAGCCCGTGCCGGCGTGCCGCCATCCGCACCCGCGCTGTCACCTCCCGCTGGTACGCCTGCGGCGCGTACGAGCCGGCCTGGTAGAGCCGCCGGTAGCGGGGCACCAGGTGGGGGAACTCCCGGGCCAGCCAGCGGGCGTACCACTCCCGGGCGCCGGGCCGCAGGTGCAGCGGCAACGGCGTCACACTTGCCGCGCCGGAGGCGGCGACGGCCGCGACGGTGGCGTCGATCGACTCCTCGTCGTCGCTGAGGCCCGGCAGGATCGGCGCCATCAGCACACCCACCTCGAAGCCGGCGTCGGCGAGCTGACGGACCGCGTCCAGGCGGCGGCGCGGGCTCGGCGTGCCCGGCTCGGCCGCCCGCCAGAGCGCCTCGTCCACGAATCCCACCGAGTACGACACCCCGACCCGGGTCACCTCCGCCGCCTCGCGCAGCAGCGGCAGGTCACGCAGCAGCAGCGTGCCCTTGGTCAGGATCGAGAACGGGTTCGCGAAGTCACGCAGCGCCTCGATGATCGGCGGCATCAGGCGATAGCGGCCCTCGGCCCGCTGGTAACAGTCCACGTTGGTGCCCATGGCGACGTGCGCGCCGCGCCAGCGTGGGGCGGCCAGCTCGCGGCGGACCAGCTCGCCCGCGTTGACCTTGACGATCACCTTGCGGTCGAAGTCGGCGCCCGCGTCCAGGTCGAGGTAGGTGTGCGTGTTGCGGGCGAAGCAGTTGTGGCTGACCACGCCGTTGGCGATGAAGTCGCCGGTGCCGGTGGTGATGTCCCACAGCGGCAGCTCCAGGCCGAGATCCTCTACGGCGCTCACCTGGAGGTGCGCCGCGCACTTGAGCGCCATGCCCTCGATCGAGCGCCGGGCGGTGACGGCCGGATCGGTGAGGTGGAAGAAGCGCAGCCGCTCGGGCAGCCCGCCGGTCAGCCGGAGCTGACGCGCCGCGCCCGGCACGCCCGGCACGTCGAGCGCCCACCGGAAGCCGAAACGCTCCAGCGCGCCGGACGTGCGGGCCTGGCTCCCGTCGTCCGCGACGCTGATCCGGAACACGCCCCGGTGGCAGGTGCCGGTGGCGTCGAACATGCCGGCCAGATAGCCCAGCGACCAGTCGTCTGTCGTCTCGCCCGGCGGGCGCAGCAGGCCGGTGACGACCTCGGCCGGGCCGGACGTGCGTACCACCGTGGTCGTCGGCCGGCGGCCGACCCGGGTGACTGTGGCCCGCTCGACGGTGACCCCCGCGTCGGCCAGGTAGCGTTCGGCCCGCTCCAGCGCCTCCGCCTCGGCGGTGGCCAGCCGGAACCGGGCACCGGCCCGGTCGTCGTCGCGGAGCAGGGCGTGCAGGTAACCCCGGCGGTAGTCGGCCGAGCGCTTCGGCGCCACCGCGAACCGGCCGGTGCCCAGCAGGCGGTTGCGGGTGGTCAGGTGGGGACGGCGGCCGCCGCCCCGCATGCTCCCGGTGACGTGTTTCCAGCCGCGTTCGGTCAGGAACCGGTGGTCGCCGCTGGCGACGAGCGTGGTGCCGTCGGCCAGGGTGACCCGGTAGGCGCGCTTCACAGTGGACCACTTGTCGAGCACCGTGGTGACGACGTAGTGGCGGTAGGCGCCGCGCCGCCGGGTGCCGTAGATCCGGTCGCCGGGCTCCAGTTCGCTGATCGCCCTGGTGCGCCCGTCGGCCATCAGGATCGGCGTGTCCCCGCCCAGGCAGTAGACGCAGGCGTGTGAGCAGCCCCGGTAGGGGTTGATCGTCCACTCGAACGGCACACGCGACTGGCCGGGCACCCGGTTGATGATCGACTTGGCGCGGACCTCGTAGAACGTCATGCCGGCGAAGCCCGGGGTGTCGAAGGTGCGGGCGACGGCGCCGGGCAGCGCCAGCGGCAGGGGTGGAGCCGCCGGCGCCGCCCGATCGGGAGTCCCCTCGTCCGGGGGAGCGGAGAGGTTGTCCCAGCGCATGGAGCTCATTCGAACACGTGTACGAATAAAGCGCAAGTGACGCTGCGGACACCGCGCGCCGCCGTGCCCCGGGGCGGGGCAGGATGGGGGCATGGAGACGTCGACCTTCGTCTACGACGGCGACTGCGCCTTCTGCACCCGGTGCGCGCAGTTCATCGAGCGTCGGATCCCGACCGGCGCCCGGGTGGTCCCGTGGCAGTTCGCCGACCTGGCGGCGCTGGGCCTGACGGAGGCCGAGTGCGAGGAGGCGGTCCAGTGGGTGGGCGCCGACGGCTCCCGCGCCGCCGGGCCGGACGCCATCGCCCGGCTGCTCGGCGACAGCGGCCCGCTCTGGCGGTTCGCCGGGGCCGGACTGCGCCTTTCCCCGGTACGCGCGGCGGCCTGGCCCGCGTACCGCTGGGTGGCCCGCAACCGGCACCGGCTGCCGGGCGGCACGGCCGCGTGCGCGCTGCCGCAGGAGGCCCGGGAACGGCTGTACGGCCCGACCGGACGCCCGGGCCCGACCGCCTGACCGGCCGGGTGGCCGTGGTCAGGCGGGCGCGGTCGAGGACGGGTCGGGGGCCGGTGCCGGCGAGAGGGGCGCCGTCGCGGGCGCCGTCGGCGCGGCGGGCGGCGGACGGCCGAGCAGGCGCCGGACGAACACCACCGGACGGACCTTCTCCAGCGCCAGGAAGCTGGTCATCGCCACCAGGTGCGGCGCGAACGAGATGGTGATCGTCGCGATGGTCACCAGGTGGAACGAGTAGAAGAAGCCGACGGTCATCGTCCGCCACCGCGCCGGCAGCACGAACACCAGCGGGCTGAGCAGCTCGAACGCCAGGATGCCGAACTGCGCCACGATCAGCAGGTGCGGCACCTGCGCGATCAGGTCGGCGAGGTCGGTGCCGCGCCGGATGATCGCGCGGGCCAGCACCGAACCGTTCGCCCAGTCCAGGCCGCCGAAGCGGAACTTGGCCCAGGCGGCGAGGAAGTACGTGCAGATGACCGAGATCTGGGTGACCCGCAGCGCCCAGCCGCCCGCCTCGGTACGGGTCGGGTCGCCGTGCCGGGCGCGGCCGGCGGTGGGCAGCACGGCCAGCGCCACGAGGAGCGCGAAGCGGTCGTGGTCGACCTTGCCGTAGCTCATCGCCACGATCATCCACTCGAAGTACAGCGCGAAGACCGTCCAGCCGAGCAGCCGGTGCGCCCGGCCGGTGGCGGCGAGCAGCGCGGTGACCAGCAGCGCCCAGAACACCACGCCGACCAGGGCGGGGGTGGGGGTGGGCAGCGGGAGCAGCCGGCCGACGAGCAGCGGCTGGTAGAGGTCGCCGGGCACGTCGACCCGGGTGCGTACCCAGGGTGTGAACACCACCAGGTCGGCGGCGACGAAGAGGTAGACCAGGGTGCGGAACGCGGCGATCCGGCCGCGCGGGACCGCCTCGGTCAGCCAGGCGGTCATCCGCCGGTCTCCCAGCGCACGGCCGTCTCGTCGGTCCACCTGCCGGTCGGGCGGCCGCCCTGGATGTCGA
>NZ_JAGPXV010000318.1:0-6756 GCF_018070405.1 Micromonospora sp. D75 | reverse complement strand
ATGTTCCTGTCCGCGCACGACCTGCAGGTGGTTCTCGTGACGGTTGCGGCGTCCGCGGCGGTCAGCCTTGCCGTCGGTGTGGCGTTCGCCCGCCGGCTGGCGCGGGCGGCGGTCTGGGCCGACCAGGCCCGGCAGCGGGAACGGCAGTTGGAGGCCGGCCGCCGCGAACTGGTCGCCTGGGTCTCCCACGACCTGCGGACACCGCTGGCCGGTCTGCGGGCGATGGCGGAGGCGCTGGAGGACCGGGTGGTGGACGATCCGGCGACGGTGGCCGAGTACCACCACCGGGTCCGGGTCGAGACCGACCGGATGACGCGCCTGGTCGACGACCTGTTCGAGCTGTCCCGGATCAACGCGGGCGCGCTGCGGCCCGCGCTGTCCCCGGTGCCGCTCGGCGACGTCGTCTCCGACGCGATCGCCGCCACCGCGCCGCTGGCCGCCGACCGGGGGGTGCGTGTGCTCGCCCCGGAGACCGGCTGGCCCACGGTCCGGGCCGGCGAGGCCGAACTCGCCCGCGTCGTCACGAACCTGCTCGTCAACTCGGTGCGGTACACGCCGCCGGACGGCACGGTGCGCGTCGACACCGGCCACGACGAGGGCGACGTGTGGTTCGCCGTCTCCGACACCTGCGGCGGCATCCCCGAGGCGGACCTGCCCCGGGTGTTCGACGTGGCGTTCCGGGGGACCCGGGCCCGCACACCGGCCGGCGCGGACCAGCCGGCGCCGGCCGGTGGCGGGCTGGGCCTGGCGATCGTGCGCGGCCTGGTCGAGGCGCACGGCGGGCGGGTGCACGCGCACAACGTCACCGGCGGCTGCCGGTTCGTCGTCCGCCTCCCGCCCGCCTGACAGCCGCCGCGCCCGGTCAGGCGGCGTCCGGGGGACCGGTCTGCGTCAGGCGCCCGTCGGCGAGCCGCAGCCAGCGGTCGACCCCGATCGCGGCGAGGAACCGCTCGTCGTGGCTGACCACGAGCAGCGCCCCCCGGTACGCGTTCAGCGCGCTCTCCAACTGCGCGACGCTGAGCAGGTCGAGGTTGTTCGTCGGCTCGTCGAGCAGCAGGAGATGCGGGGCCGGTTCGGCGCCCAGGACGCAGGCCAGCGTCGCCCGCAGCCGCTCGCCGCCGGAGAGCACCCCGGCCGGCAGGTGCGCCCGCGGGCCGCGGAACAGGAAGCGGGCCAGCAGGTTCATCCGCTGCGCGTCCGGGGCCTGCGGCGCGAACGCGGCCAGGTTCTCCGCCACCGTACGGTCGGAGTCCAGCAGGTCGAGGCGCTGCGACAGGTACGCGATGCGGCCGTCGGCCCGGCTGATCCGGCCCTGCTCGGGTTCCAGGTCGCCGTTGATCAGGCGCAGCAGCGTGGACTTGCCCGCGCCGTTGCCGCCGAGCACGGCGATCCGCTCCGGTCCCCGGATCGTCAGGTCGACGCCACCTGTGGCGAACAGCTGCCGGTCGCCGTACCGGATCTGCGCTCCTTCGGCGGTGAGCAGCGTGCGGCCGGCCGGCACCTCGGTGGCGGGCAGCTCCACCGAGATCCTCTGCTCGTTGCGCAGCGCCCGCTCGGCCTCGTCGAGCCGGGCCCGGGCGTCGTCCACCCGCCCGGAGTGCATCTCGTTCGCCTTGCCGGCGGCCACCTGCGCGTCCCGCTTCATGCCGCCGGCGACGATCCTCGGCAGCCCCGCGTTCTTGAGGTTGCGGGCGGCGTTGCCGGCCCGGCGGGCCGCCCGCTCGCGGGCCTCCTGCAACTCCCGCTTCTCCCGCTTGAGGTCCTGCTCGGCGTTGCGGATGTTCTTCTCCGCCACCTCCCGCGCGGCGCGCGCCGCCTCCTCGTACGCGGTGAAGTTCCCGCCGTGGAACCGCACCTCGCCGCGGTCCAGCTCGGCGATGCGGTCCATCCGGTCCAGCAGCGCCCGGTCGTGACTGACCAGCAGCAGGCAGTCGGTCCACTGCTCCAGCACGTCGTAGAGCCGGTGCCGGGCGTCGAGGTCGAGGTTGTTAGTGGGCTCGTCGAGCAGCAGCACGTCGGGCTGTTTGAGCAGTTGCGCCGCCAGGCCGAGCGAGACGACCTGCCCGCCGCTGAGGGTGTCCAGCCGCCGGTCGAGCGCGAGGTCGCCGAGGCCGAGCCGGTCCAGCTGGGCGCGGGTGCGCTCCTCGATGTCCCAGTCGTTGCCGATGGTGGTGAAGTGCCGCTCGTCGGCGTCGCCGGACTCGATGGCGTGCAGCGCCGCGATCAGCGGGGCGATCTCCAGCACCTGCGCCACGGTCAGGTCGCCGGACAGCGGCAGGCTCTGCGGGAGGTAGCCCGGCACACCGTGCACCGTGACCGACCCGGCGGCGGGCCGCAGCTCACCGGCGATCAGCTTGAGCAGCGTGCTCTTGCCGGCGCCGTTCGGCGCGACCAGGCCGGTCCGGCCCGCGCCGAGGGTGAAGGAGAGGTTCTGGAAGACCGGAGTGTCGTCGGGCCAGGAGAAGTTCAGGTTCGAGCAGACGACGAAGGAATCGGACATCAGGAAGACGACCTCGAAGATGAGGGCGGGCGGACCTCAGCCGCCCGGCGGGGGACACGGTCTCGGGGTACGACGACGCGACCACGGCGCCTGCCTGTGGTCGGTCACATGTCCGGTCTCACCCGGAGATGTCGTCGTCACCCGCCATGTCTGGTCTCCCTGCCTGCCTGATCGCCACTGGATCACTCCGGTCCACCGTAGCACCGGCCGGTGCCCGGCGCGGGCGTGCCGGACCGGCGTCCGCGCGGCGGTCCGCCGCGCCGTGCGCCCTATGCTCCTGGCCATGTCCCAGGTGACTGCGAGCCGCTGGTTCGGGCCGGCCGGATCCTCGACCGGCGACGCCCAGGTGTTCGTCTTCCCGTACGCCGGCGGCGTCGCCGCCTCCTTCGCGCAGTGGCGGGAACTGGCCGCGCCGGAGCTGTCGGTGCAGGTCGCGCTGATGCCGGGCCGGGGCGCCCGGCTGCACGAGCCACCGGTGGACGACCTCGCGGAGCTGGTGGACGCGCTGGCGACGGCCGTCGCCGAGCGGGCGTCCGGGCCGTTCCTGCTGTTCGGCCACAGCCTGGGGGCGCTGGTGGCGTTCGAGGTGACCCGGGAGCTGCGCCGCCGGGGCGCGCCCGCACCGCTGGCGTTGCTGGTCGGCGGCGCGGAGGCGCCGGGGACCCGGCTGGTACGGCGGCGCGTCCACGACCTGGACGACGCCGGTCTCATCGACGCGCTGCGCGACTTCGGGGCCACGCCGGCCGCGCTGCTGGCCGACCGCGACCTGATGGAGCTGATCCTGCCCGGGGTGCGGGCCGACTTCGCGCTGTCCGAGCGGTACGCCTATCGCCAGGGGCCGCCGCTGGAGGTGCCGGTGCACGTGCTGCTCGGCGACGGGGACGAGCACGTGGACCCGGAACGGGCCGCGGGGTGGGCCCGGGAATGTGTCACCGAGCCGCGATGGCACGTGTTTCCCGGCGGGCATTTCTTCCTTACCGACCATCTGCCGGAAATCATCGACCTAATGCGACACATCGTCGTCAGTCACACCCCTGTGGCGGAATAAGCGACAAAGAGCAGGTAAGGACTCGTATCCGCGCCGGACCTTCCACAATGTCCGGTATTCGACCTGGTGAGTGGCCGAGAAGCGGTGTTAAAGTTCGCCATCCGTTCGCCGAAGGGACGTCGCTGACGAGGCGGCATACTGTCGCGTGCGCCGAGGTGTTCATGAGCCGGCCGTACCTTCCGTCCCTGGTCCTACGCGATTACCTGCACACCGTGGCGACCCTCCACCCGCAACTGCGCGAGCTGCTCGACTTCGGCCGTCCCGGCGCGGACGCGGCCCTCGCGGAACTGGCCGGCACGGTCAGCGAGTTCGACACCGACTCCACCGGCCGGGGCGATTCCTATCGCCGGGCTCAGCGGGACACGCTCGTCCGCTGGACCGGTATGCGGCGGCTGCTGGACCTCGCCACGCCGGACGCAGCCGCTCCGGTCACGCTGATCCTCGACGTGCTCGGCGGCGACGGCACGGTGGCCCGCGCCGCAGGCAGCCAGTCGGCCTGCTTCGAGTCCAAACTCGCATTCATCACCGGCGACCTGTCCGGCCACATGGTCGACAAGGCGCTCGCCCACGGCCTGCCCGCCGTCCGCCAGGCCGCGCACTTCCTGTTCCTGCGCGACGCCGGCGTGGACGCGGTGCTGCTGGCGTACGGCACGCACCACATCCCGGCGGCCCGGCGGCCGCAGGCGGTCGCGGAGGCGGCCCGGGTGGTCCGACCCGGCGGCCGGATCGTGCTGCACGACTTCGACGAGTCCAGCCCGATGGCCGGGTTCTTCGGCGAAGTGGTGCACCCGCACGCCGCCGGCGGCCACGACTACCGGCACTTCAGCCGCGCCGAGCTGACCGGCCTGTTCACCGCGGCCGGGCTGCCGGTACGCGTCCTCGACCTGTACGACCCGCTGATCGTGCGCGCCGACAGCGCCGAGTCCGCGTCCGCGGGCATGCGCGACTACGTCGGCGACATGTACGGCGTGCGCGACTACTTCGCGACGCTCACCGACGACGAGGTGTGGCAGCTGCTGACCCGCCACTTCGACCACACCCGTTACCTGGCCGGGATCGGCCGCGACGACCTGCCGGCCCGTCCGCTGGTCTACCGGGCCGACGGGCAGTTCGTGGCCGAGGTGCCCCGGATGGCCATCGTCGCGGTCGCGACGAGGACGCAGGTAGCGCCGTGACCGGCCCGAGCCACCTGACCGGCCCGCGCTACCTGACCGACCTGGTGCACCGGCCCGCCGGCGCCGGCGGCGACCGGCCCGCGATCGTCGGCCCGGACGGCGAGCTGAGCTACACCGCGCTGTGGGAGCGGGCCGGCGCGACGGCCGAGCTGCTGCGCCGCGCCCGCGTGCGGCCGGGTGACCTGGTGGGTCTCTACCTGCACCGGTCCGCCGACTATGTGACGTCGCTGCTGGCGACGCTCGCGGTGGGCGCGGTGGCGGTGCCGGTCGACCCCGAGCTGCCCTCCGGCCGGGCCGAGCAGATGCTCGCGGCGGCCGCGCCCCGGCTCGTCCTGTACGCCGACCGTCCGCCCGCCGTCGCCGCGCCCGCGTCGACCGGGTGGCGGGACGTGCGTACCGCGCGGGCCGGGTCGATGGCCGACCTGACCGATCGCACCGGCTGGCTGCCGCCGGGTGAGCACGCCGCGCTGGTGCTGTTCACCTCCGGCTCCACCGGCCGGCCCAAGGGCGTGGTGCTGCACCACGCCGGGCTGGTCAACCGGCTGGCCTGGGGTCACGAGTGGTTCGGCTTCGGCGCCGACGACCGGGTGCTGCACAAGGCGTCGATCGGATTCGACGCGTCGGTGCACGAGATCCTCTCCCCGCTGATCGCGGGCGGCGCCGTGGTCGTCGCCGGGCCGGGCCTGCAGTTCGACAGCCTCGGGTTGGTCCGGCTGATCCAGCGGGAGGCGGTCACCACCGCGCACTTCGTACCGACCATGTTGCGGCACGTGCTCGACGAGCCGGAGTTCGCCGGCTGCCTCACGCTGCGGCGGGTGCTGTGCGGCGGCGAGGCGCTGGACATGCGGCTGGTCCGGCGGTTGCGCGAGGTGCTGCCGTGCGGGCTGTTCAACGGGTACGGCCCGAGCGAGACGTCGATCAACGTGTCCTACTGGGACTGCGCCGAGCCGTACCCGGGCAGCATCGCCCCGATCGGCCGGATCATCGACGGCGTCACCGCCCACGTGCTCGACGACGATCTGCGCCCGGTGCCCGAGGGCGGGACCGGCGAGCTGTGGATCGGCGGGGTCGCGGTCGGGCTGGGCTACCTGCGCGACGACGAGCGGACGGCGGAACGTTTCCGCGCCGACCCGGCGTGGCCGGGCGCGCGGCTCTACCGCACCGGCGACCTGGTGCGGATCGCGCCGCAGGGCTTCCTGGAGTTCCGCGGCCGGGCCGACGACCAGGTCAAGATCCGGGGGGTCCGGGTGGAGCCGGGCGAGGTGGCCGCCGTGCTGCGCGAGCATCCGGCCGTGCACGACGCGGTGGTGGTGACGGTCCCGGACACCGACGACGGCCCCCGCCTGGTCGGCTACGTCGTGCCGCAGCCCCGGCAGGCCCCGGCGGTCGGCGGGCTGCCGCGCTTCCCGCTGCCGAACGGCATGGCGGTCACCGCGGCGTCGCCGGACGAGGCGGTCTTCCTCTACCGGCAGATCTTCGACCAGGCCGAGTACGCCCGCTTCGGCGTCCGCGTCGGCGACGGCGCCGTGGTCGTCGACGTCGGCGCCAACATCGGGCTGTTCTCGCTCTGGGCGTCCCGGCAGGCGCGCGACGTGCGACTGGTGGCGGTCGAACCGAACCCGGACACCCTGCCGTACCTGCGCGCCAACCTCGGCCTCTACGCCGGGTCGGCGTCGGTCGTCGAGGCCGCCGTGACCGACGCGGCGGGCACCGCCGAGCTGACCTCGTTCCCCGAGCTGAGCTACCTGTCCGGCCTCGGCGCCGACCGGGCCGGCGTCGCCTCCGACCTGGTCCGGTCGCACTACCGCAACGGTGGCGGCGACGCTGACGAGACCGAACAGGCGGCGCTACTCGCGGACGCCCGCCGCCGCCTCGCCCCGGTGGCGCACGTGGTGCCGACGGTGACGCTGTCGGACCTGCTGGACCGCTTCGGGCTGGACCGCGTCGACCTGCTGAAGATCAACACCGAGGGCGCCGAGCTGAGCGTGCTGCGCGGGCTGCGCCCCGAGCACTGGCCCCGCATCCGCCAGGTC
>NZ_JAGPXV010000317.1:0-6797 GCF_018070405.1 Micromonospora sp. D75 | reverse complement strand
TCCGGACCGGTCGCGGCGACGTCGACGCGGACGATCTGGTCGCCCCGGAAGTAGTCAAACCGGGTCGACCACAGCAGCGGGTCGGCGGACCCGCCCGCCGTCTCCTGCGGGTACATCGACGCGTAGCGGGTGAGCTGGGCGTCGGTGGCGTTCACACCGGCGAGCGTGGTGAGCAGCAGGCCGGTGCCGACCGCGACGGCGGCGGCGATGGCGACCAGCCGGACCAGCGCCTCCCGGCCACCGGCCACGGCGAGCCGGAGCGCGAGCCCGATCACGAGGCGACCCCGGCGGGGGCGTTGACCCGGCCGTCCCGCACCATGACCTCCCGGTCGGCGTACGCGGCGATGCGCGCCTCGTGCGTCACCAGCACGACTGTGGTGCCCTTCTCGCGGGCGGCGTCCACCAGCAGCGTCATCACCTCCTCGCCGGTGAGCGAGTCGAGCGCGCCGGTGGGCTCGTCGGCGAACAGCACCCGGGGCTCCGCGACCAGGCCGCGGGCCAGCGCGACCCGCTGGGCCTGCCCGCCGGACAGCTCCCCGGAGCGGCGGTGCTCCATGCCGGCCAGGCCGAGCCGCTCGAACCAGCCCCGCGCGGCGCGCAGCGCCGGAGTGCGGCGGACACCGCGCAGCAGCAGCGGCAGCGCCACGTTCTCGGCCGCGGTGAGTTCCGGCACGAGCTGCCCGAACTGGAAGACGAAGCCGAAGCTGTCGCGGCGCAGCGTGCTCCGGTCGGCCTCGCCGAGCGTGTCGATCCGGGCGCCGTCGAACCGGACCTCGCCGGAGTCGGGGCGCAGGATGCCGGCCAGGCAGTGCAGCAGCGTCGACTTGCCGGAGCCGCTCGGTCCCATCACGGCGACCACCTCGCCGGCGGCCACGGCGAGGTTCGCGCCGCGCAGGGCGGGTGTCTCGCCGAACGCGTACGTGACGTCACGTGCCTCGATCATCGGGCTCATGGCCGTACCGCCTTTCTCAGGGCGTCCAGCCGGGCGCCCGTCGTCTCGATCCACCGCAGGTCCGCCTCGAGGTGGTAGAGGCCGTGGTCGGCCAGCATCACGTCGACGAGTTCGCCGCTGCGCTTGATCTCGGTGAGTTCGCGCATCCGGCGCAGGTGCGCGGCGCGCTGGGTGTCCAGGTACTCCTCGGCCGGGCGGTCGAGCATCAGCGCGAGCACGACCTTGGTGAACAGCAGGGTCTGCAGGTGCGGCTCCGGCTCGACCGGCTCGGTCAGCCAGTGCTCCACCTCGGTGGCGCCCAGGTCGGTGATCACGTAGCGCTTGCGGTCCGGCCCCGCGCCGGGAGCCACGTCGCCGACCACCACCTTGCCGTCGCGGGCCAGCCGGCTCAGCGTCGAGTAGACCTGCCCGTACGGCAGCGGCTTGCCGCGTCCGAAGAAGGTGTCGTAGTCGCGCTTGAGGTCGTAGCCGTGGCTCGGTTCGCGTTCGAGCAGCCCGAGCAGGGTCAGGGGAACCGTCATGAGCAGAGACTACACCGGGTGTATACCTCGCGTATATAGCTGACCCGGCAGCGGAACGGGCCACCGCACGACGCACACTTGACGGCATGGAGAACGAGCTCGCGATTTCCGTGCGAGGGCTGCGCAAGGCGTACGGCGACAACGTCGCCGTGGCCGGGGTGGACCTGGACGTCCACCGGGGCGAGGTGTTCGCCCTGCTCGGCCCGAACGGCGCCGGCAAGACCACAACGGTCGAGATCCTGGAGGGCTACCGCCAGCGCGACGCCGGTGAGGTGCGCGTCCTCGGCGCCGACCCCGCCCACCCCGACGCCGCCTGGCGCTCCCGGGTCGGCATCGTGCTCCAGGGCACCGGCGAGTTCGACGAGCTCAGCGTCATCGAGGTGGTCCGGCACTTCTCCGGCTTCTACCCGGGCGCCGACGACCCGGACAAGGTGGTCGAGCGGGTCGGGCTGGGCGCCAAGGCCAAGGCGCGTACGCACACGCTCTCCGGCGGGCAGAAGCGCCGCCTGGACGTGGCGCTGGGCATCATCGGCCGCCCCGAGCTGCTCTTCCTCGACGAGCCGACCACCGGATTCGACCCGGAGGCCCGGCGCGAGTTCTGGGAGCTGATCCGGGACCTGTCCGCCGCCGGCACCACGATCGTGCTCACCACCCACTACCTGGACGAGGCCGAGGCGCTCGCCGACCGGGTCGGCGTGATCGCCGCCGGGCGGGTGATCGAGGTCGCGCCGCCCAACCGGCTGGGCAACCGGCAGGAGTCGCTGGCGACCGTCTCCTGGCGTACCCCCGACGGGACATTGGCCTCGGCGGAGACCGCGACGCCGACGGCGCTGGTGTACGACCTGGCCGCGCGCTTCGGCGGCGAGGTGCCCGGCCTCACCGTGACCCGGCCGACCCTGGAAGACGTCTACCTGCGGATGATCGGACACTCATGACCACCACGACGAACCCCGCGGCCCCGGTCACCGCCGCCGCGGCCCGGCGACCCGGCGCGGGCGCGCTGGCGCTGCGCCAGGGGCGGCTGGAGATCACCCAGTTCCTGCGCAGCCGGGAGTCCGTCGTGTTCACGATGGGCTTCCCGATCATCATGATCCTGATCTTCGCGGCGATCTTCAGCGACGAGATCGCGCCCGGGGTCAGCTACACCCAGTACTTCATCACCGGCATGATCGCGACCGGCCTGATGACAGTCAGCTTCCAGAACCTCGGCATCTGGATCCCGATCGAGCGCGACCGGGGCGTGCTCAAGCGCTACCGCGGTACGCCGATGCCGAAGTGGGTCTGGTTCGCCGGCAAGGTGATCATGGTGGTGGTCATCGGCATCGCCGAGACCGTGCTGCTGCTCGCCGTCTCGGTGGCGATGTTCGACCTGGACCTGCCGCAGACCACCGCCAAGTGGCTGACGTTCGCCTGGGTCTCCGTCCTCGGCGTCACCGCCTGCACGCTCTGCGGCATCGCCATCTCGTCGCTGGCCCGTACCGCCCGCAGCGGCTCGGCGGTGGTCACCCCGGTCGCGCTGGTGCTCCAGTTCATCTCCGGCGTGTTCTTCGTCTTCACCAGCCTGCCCACCTGGATGCAGCAGGTCGCGGCGATCTTCCCGCTCAAGTGGATGTGCCAGGGGCTACGCTCGGTGTTCCTGCCGGACAGCTTCGGCGCGCGGGAGCCGGGCGGGTCGTTCGAGCTGGGCACCGTCGCGCTGGTGCTGGGCGCCTGGTGCGTCATCGGCCTGGTGCTCTGCCTGACCACGTTCCGCTGGACCACCAAGCGCGACGGCTGAGGTGTAAGGAAGGGCCCCCTTTTAACGCCTCCGGTAGAGAAAGGGCCCCTTCTTAACACGCGCCCGGCGGTGGCACACTCGCCGGCATGGCACCCACGCTGACCCGGCGTACCCTGCTCGGCGCCGCCGCCGGCGTGGCCGGCGCAGCGGTGGTCGGCGGTCTGGCCGCCCGGCAACTGGCCGGCCCCCGCCCGGGACCGGCGCCGGCCCTGCCGGACGCCCCGGCCGGCGACGAACGCCTGATCCGCATCGCGTCCGGCGCGCGCGGCCGCGAGGTCGACTTCTGGACGGCGGTGCCCGACGGGTACGGCGACGGCCGCGGCCTGCCCGTCTGCCTGGTGCTGCACGGCGCGTCGGCCACCCCGCGCGACTACGGCCGGTTCGGCCTGGCCCGCTTCCTCACCGACGCGGTACGCCGGGGCGCCCCGCCGTTCGCGCTCGCGGGCGCCACCGGCGGGCGGCTGTCCTGGCGCGCCTCCGGTGACGACGACCCGCAGCGGATGGTGCGCGAGGAGGTGCCCACCTGGTGCGCCCGGCGCGGGTTCGACAGCAGCCGGCTGGCCGTGTGGGGCTGGTCGATGGGCGGCTTCGGCGCGTTGCTGCTGGCCGAGACGTACCCGAAATGGCTGCGGATGGCGGCGGCCTTCTCCCCCGCGGTGAGCCCCGGCGACGCGGTCTTCACCGGCGTGGACAAACTGCGCGGCACGCCGGTCGGGCTCTGGTGCGGGCGGCAGGACAACTTCCTCAAGGATGTCCGCGCGCTGGCCCGGGCGCTGCCCGAGGAGCCGGTACGCGCCGCCTGGGCCGACGGGCGGCACAACTTCGGCTACTGGGGCACTGTCATCCCGGACGCGTTCGCGCTGATCGGCGCCGCGCTCAGCCCGCCCCGGACGTGAACCGCCCCCGGCCGCTCGGGCCGGGGGCGGGACGGGCCGGTCAGTACGAGTAGAAGCCCTGGCCGGTCTTGCGGCCCAGGTCGCCGGCGGTGGCCATGCGCTGGAGCAGCTCCGGCGGGAAGAACTTCTCGTCGGCGGTGTCGGTGTAGATGTTGCGGGTGGCGTTGAGCAGCACGTCCACGCCGGTCAGGTCGACGGTGGCGAGCGGGCCCATGGCGTGGCCGAAGCCCAGCTTGCAGGCGGTGTCCAGGTCCTCGGCGGAGATCACGCCGGCCTCGACGAGCTTGACCGCCTCCATCGCCAACGCGCAGATCAGCCGGGTGGTGACGAAACCGGCGATGTCCCGGTTGACCACCACCACCGTCTTGCCGATCCCCTCGGCGAACGACTTGACCGTGTCCATGGTCGCGTCGCTGGTCTTGTAGCCGCGTACCAGCTCGCAGAGCTTCATCATCGGCACCGGCGAGAAGAAGTGCGTGCCGACGACCGACTCCGGGCGCTCGGTGGCGGTGGCGATCTGGGTCACCGGGATGGCCGACGTGTTCGTGGCCAGCACCGCGTCCGCCTTGCAGATCTTGTCCAGCGCGCGGAACACCTCGTGCTTGATCTCGATCTTCTCGAAGACCGCCTCGACCACGATGTCCGCGTCGGCGGCGGCCTCCAGCTCGGTGGTCGGGGTGATCCGGCCCAGCGTCGCCTCGACGTCGGACGCCTCGATCTTGCCCTTCTCGGCGAACTTCGTCAGCGACTTCCGGATGCCGTCCACACCGCGCTTCGTGGCCGCGTCGTCGATGTCGCGCAGCGTCACCTGCCAGCCCGCCTGCGCCGCCACCTGGGCGATGCCCGAGCCCATCAGCCCGGCACCGACGACCGCGAGTCGACCCGCCATCTGCTTCTCCCTCGCCGTGTTCTGCAACGTCTGCCAGAACCCTACTTAACGACGGATAAGCACCGGCTGTCAGATGGCCAGGTCCGGTTCCTCCGGCGCGGTCCCGCGTTCCACCTCGACGCCGAGCGCCCGCAGATCCGCCACGAAGTCCGGGTAGCCCCGGTCGACGTGGTGCACGTGCGAGACCTCGGTCAACCCGTCGGCGCAGAGCCCGGCGATGATCAGGCCGGCGCCGGCCCGGATGTCCGTCGCGCGTACCGGGGCGCCGGACAGCCGCTCCCGGCCGCACACCAGCGCGTGGTGGCCATCGGTACGGATCTCCGCGCCCAGCCGCATCATCTCGTTGGCGAACATGAACCGGCCGTCGAAGATGTTCTCGGTGATCAGCGAGCCACCCTCGCTGACCGCCGCCAGCCCGATCGCCATCGGCAGCAGGTCGGTGGCGAAACCCGGGTACGGCAGCGTCACCACGTCCACCGCCTTCGGGCGGTCGTCCATGCGTACCCGGAAGGCGTCACCCCGGGTCTCGACCAGGCCGCCGGCCGCGACCAGCTTGTCCAGCGCGACCTCCAGGTACGCCGGGTCCAGGCCGGTCACCGTCACGTCGCCGCGGGTCATCGCGGCGGCGAACGCCCACGTCCCGGCCACGATCCGGTCCCCCACCGTGGCGTGCCGGACCGGCCGCAACCCGGGTGCGCCGACGATGTGCAGCGTCGACGTGCCGGCCCCCTCGATCCGGGCGCCCATCCGGTTCAGCATGGTGCAGATGTCGACGATCTCCGGCTCCCGGGCCGCGTTGTCGATAGTCGTGGCGCCACGGGCCAGCACCGCCGCCATCACCAGGTTCTCGGTCGCGCCCACGCTCGGGAAGTCCAGCACGATGTCCGCGCCGTGCAGCCCGTCCGGGGCCTCGGCGATGACGAAGCCGTGCTCACCGGAGATCTCCGCGCCCATCCGGGCCAGCCCGGCGATGTGCATGTCCAGGCCGCGTGAGCCGATCGCGTCGCCGCCCGGGTGCGCCACCCGCACGTACCCCCGGCGGGCCAACAGCGGACCGAGCACGCAGATCGACGCGCGCAGCCGCCGCACCAGGTCGTAGTCGGCCTCCGCGCCCGGCCGTTCCGGCACGTCGATGAGCACCGAGCGGGACCGCTCCACACCGCCGTGGGCCACCATCGGGTCGACCGGGTCGTCCGGCCCGAAACGTACGCCACAGCCGAGCCGCCGCAGCACCTCGCCCATGATCGCGATGTCGGTGATCCGGGGCACATTGGTGATCAGGCTGCGGCCGGGCGCGAGCAGCGCCGCCGCCATCAGCTTCAGCGCGGAGTTCTTCGCACCCACCACGTGCACGGTGCCGTCGAGCCGGGCGTCACCGCGTACCCGGATGACGTCGACGTCGCTGACCGCCGGATCGCTCGCGTCCCCCGGCCCCACCGGACTCGGCCGGGCCGGGATGGTCAGGTCCGGTATCCGTAGGCTGTGCGTCATGGCCGTCCACCTCACGCGCATCTACACCAAGGCCGGCGACGCCGGCATGACCAGGCTGAGCAACAACGAGCAGGTGCCGAAGACCGATCCGCGCATCGCCGCGTACGCGGACGTGGACGAGTGCAACGCCGCGATCGGCGTCGCGCTCGCCCTGGGGCAGCTCTCCGACGAGCTGCGAGCCGTGCTGGAGTCCGTACAGAACGACATGTTCGACGTCGGCGCGGACCTGGCGACGCCGGTCGAGCCGGACCCGAAGTACCCGCCGCTGCGG
>NZ_JAGPXV010000316.1:0-6819 GCF_018070405.1 Micromonospora sp. D75 | reverse complement strand
GCCCGCCGCAACGGCGAGACGCTGACCCCAGGCGAGCGCCCGGTCGAACATCAGGGCCGGGTTGGCCTCGGCGAAGTGGTAGTGCGAGCCGACCTGCACCGGACGGTCGGCCGTGTTGACCACGACCAGAGTGGTCACCGGCCGGCCCACGTTGATCTCGACCGGGCCGGCCGCCGGCAGGATCTCCCCGGGGATCACGGGATCGGGTGGTGCACCGTCACGAGCTTGGTACCGTCCGGGAACGTCGCCTCCACCTGCACCTCCCTCAGCAGCTCGGGGATGCCCTCCTGGACGTCCTCGCGGCCGAGCACGCTCCGGCCGGCCGACATGAGGTCGACCACCGACCGTCCGTCACGGGCCCCTTCGAGAAGGAAAGCAGTGATGATCGCGACGGCTTCGGGATAGTTGAGTCGCAGGCCGCGCTCGCGGCGGCGGCGAGCGACGTCGGCCGCGACGTGGACGAGCAGGCGGTCCTGCTCGTGCGGGCTGAGGAACACGGGATTCTCCGGTGGGGTCGGCGTGGCCCGCTCGCCGTCGGCTCCGCGTGGAGCCGCGCCGGGCAGGACCACCCGGAGTACGAGCTGGAGTCACACGACCGCCGCGACGCCGCCTACGGGTGGCCCGGGACTCCACCATCCCGGCCCGCGCGACGGGCACCCGGCGGTGTCGGTCGGATGCGGACCGCACCGCCCACCGCTTGAGCAGACCGTAGAGGATCGCCACCGGCGGGGGCAACAGTGTGCTCGGTGTGAGGGATCGAGCCCTGCCGGTGTCCGGGTCGGATGGCACGCCAGGGACGCCCGCAGTACCCCATTCGCGAGCTGACGCGGGCGCACGTCGGGGAAGCCGTCGTCGGGTATTCCTGCAACTGTGGTGCGAAGACGAGGAGATCCGACGGCAGGCGGTGCTCGAACGCGCTGCCGCGATGCGTCGCCGAACTCCGTCCCTACGTCGAGGGCGCAGGTGCAGCCGCCGCGGCCGGCGGCGTCGATGTCGGACAGGTTGCCGGAGGGTGAGGGCCCGCCCGGTGGTGGGTAGCCGGCGCGGTGCGCGGATGTCGACTCGCTGACAAGGGTCCGAACCCGCTCCCAGAAGGGCAGCCGGCGGCGCCAGCAACGCGGCCTTCGCGGTCCGGCCATCCCGGCAGGCGCGGCGGTGCTGTTCCTATCGGGTACGGCCTTGCGGGATACGCCGCCGTTTGGGCGTGGTGTGCGGAAATCTCCATGCAGAGGGCAACGGCAAGGGAGGCAGCGTGCTGGTCGCGGACCGCAGACTGGTGGGCCTGCTGCTGCTGACCGCGGTGTCTCCGACGGTCGAGGCCGTCGTCTTGGTCTCGCTGGGTTTCGTCGCGGCGCGGGGCCTCGCGCCGCAGGCGGCGGCGGTGTGGCCGTACGACACCTACCACGACCTGCGGTGGCTGTATGTCTATCACGACTCGTGGCCGTCATTCGTGTTCTGGCTCAGTTTGCTGGTGGTGGCCCGAGGGCTCTTTCACACGCTGCTGGTGATGTTGGCATGGCCGGCTGAGGTGCCTCGGCCACCGGCGCGGTGGCTGTTGAAACGGAATGTCGGGCTCGCCGCGTTGGTGGCGGTCTTCGTCGCCCCGTGGGCCTTGATCTCGGTGGCCGCGTCGGTGGTGGCGCTGTCCTGGGTCCTGCTGGCCTCCCTGGTGCCGTTGTTCCTGCTGGCGCCATTCCTGCAACGGGCGGCTGTGGTAGGGCCGTGGTGGCGAGGCCTGCCGTCGATCTCGCTGGTGGGATGGTCGATGCTCAACTTCGTGGTGCTGACCGTGGCCGGCGCGTTGTGCTGGAGTCTGCCGGGCTGGTGGTCGGTGCCGGTGGCCGCCGTGGCCGGGGTGGTCAACGGGCTGCTGTGGAACCGGACGGTCCGTACCGCGCTGATCAATCCATCGGCACGGTGGGTGAGGGTGCCGGCGACTCCCGTCGCGGCGGTTCTCGCCCTTGCGGTGCCGTTGCTCATCCCGCCGATGGTGGATGCCGTGCCGGACAAGAGCCTGCGGGCTGAGGCGGTGGTCCTCGACCACCCGCTGCCGCCCGACGTGCCGCAGGCAGTCATCGTCCTCGCAGGTTACGGGTCGTCGTACGGGGGCGAGCAACCTCTCGACAATCGTGTCGAGAGGTTCTCCTACCGGGGGTTGAGCCGGGACGGCACACCCCTGCCCTACCGGCCGCACGACACCACGATCTCGGTGGCGGACAGCGTGGGACTCCTCGACGCACAGGTGCGACGACTACACCAGCGCACCGGCCGGCCGATCGCCCTGATCGGGGAAAGCGAAGGCGCGATCGTCGCCCGAACCTACCTTCAGCAGCGAGCGCACCCCGCCGTCGACACGCTGGCCATGTTCAGTCCTCTGATCAACGCGGGTCGCGCCTACTACCCGCCCCCGCGCGAGAACCACGGCTGGGGCGTGGCGACGGGATCGCAGCTTCGGATCGTGTTCGGCGTGATGCGCCTGTTCGGTGGCCCACATGCCGGGCCCGACGAACCGTTCATCCGCTCCCTGGTCGACGACGCGCCGTTCTACCGTAACCAACTCATGTGTCCGGTGCCCGGGATCCGGATGGTCGCCTTCATTCCCACCACCACGGCCGCAGAGGCGCCACCCGGCGACTACAGCGGGATCCCCGTCTTCCAGATGCCCGGCGTACACGGGGGTCTTCTCAACCGCAGCCTGGTCGAAGACCGGCTCCTGACCTTCCTCTCCGGCGAACCGATCCAGCAGGAACGCGAGGAGTACCCACTCCTGCAACGTCTCGGCGCCGCCTGGCAGGCCCCGCCCCTGCCCATCGCGGCCAACCCGGCCTGGTCCGCGTTCCGGCAACCCGATCCCGCCTTCACGGGGAAGGTGTGTCAGCCAACCGACTGATCCGTCCTCGTTGGTCGCCGGCCCACCGCGGAGCCGGCCACTCGCTTGCGTAGGTGTGCGGGTAACCGTCGCCCGGACGCTCTCAAGCGACAGCGCGAGATCGATTGATGGTAAGTAAGCGGGCGGCAGCCAGTGCCAGTCCGAGCACCAGCACCGTGCGGATCGGGTGATAGGTGAGGAAGAACAGGTGGAGCCCGACGAAGATCACCACCGCGGCCAGAGCCAGGGACGTCGACCAACGGCGGCGGAGCGGTCCGAGGGCTCCGGCCAGCGCCGTGAACACCCCGACGGCCAGATGCAGCCAAGCCCAGCCGGTGAGGTCGTGCTCGTGCACGGCACCGTCAGCAACCGAGACGTAGCGGGCGCCGCTCAGGTCGGCCGCACCAGCTACCGCGTCGAAGATCCCGGCCAGGCCCAGCAGGACAGCCGCCAGCCGCAGGCCCCTGTCGCTTGCGTTCCCGTCGGCCACCACACCCTCCGTAGGAACTCGCCCCTGCTGGCGGAGCGTCGATGTGGCGGGCAGACACCCATTCGGGCCCCTTGCTGCGCCTGCCCCGCCCTCCGATCTTTGCCGAAACGAGCCGATCCCAGACACCGAAGCGGGAGCGTCACCGCTGCGGGTGACCTCCGGCGGGCCGAGAACGGTCGGTGCGTGACCACATGCACCGGCCGTGCAGGCGCGCCGGGCGACCCGTGCACCCGAACAACCAGCTCGTCAGCGAGCTGCCGATCAGGAATCCGCAGTCCGGTACCTGCCGCAACAGGCACCACGTGTACGAGCGCGGGCACGGCATCAAGCGGATGAGCCACCCGGCGGTCGGACCGAGCATGCTGACGAGGCGCCATGCCGGGCACCCCGGACCAGACGCTGTTCCTCTGCGCCACCGACCCCGGCGTCCCGGCCCACGGCAACCTCCGTCTGCTGGGTCCCCTGACCGCCCAGGCCAAGCGGACGCCTCGTAGGGCCCAACGGGCAGCCCGCTCCCCGAGGCACAGCCACCGCCCCGCACATCGCCTGCGCGGGCGGCGGCCATGGCAGGGGCGTCACAAGCAGAGCGCCCAACGCATGGTCTGCCTCGCGGCAGCCCGGCATGAGGCACGTCCTGGGACATACGCCGGTCATCACTGGTGACGGCCTCGTCGTTACCGAAGGCTTCACGCGGTGGCGCCTCGTAAATGTGATGATCGGAGCCAGGGTCCGGCTGACTGGTGCCCCGCTATGTTCGTCGACTCGGTGCGCCGAGTCGACGCCGGCGGTGGCCCGCCAGGCTGACGGCCACGACGGCGAGGCCGGCGATGACTGCCGCGGCGAGGATGTCGCCTGGGTAGTGCACGCCGACCCAGACGCGGGCGACCCCGACGACAAGCGCCGCTCCGGCCAGTACCACGCCCCACCGGCGGCTCAGGAAGGCGTAAGCGCCGAACGCCAGCGCGAACGCGGCGGTGGCGTGGTCGCTGGGCAGCGAAACTCCCGCACCGTGAGGGATCAGCTGGTGCACGTGATGACTCTGGAACGGGCGCTGCTGACTGTTCGAATGCGCCAGGACGGTGGCTGCGGCAAAGGCGAGGACCAGGGCGGCGCCGAGCTCGACGACCGGGCGTGTTCGTCGGCGGCGCAGTGTCACCACGGCAAGCAACGCGGTGACTGCGAAGATCAGATACAGCAACCTGGTCGCGGCGAACTCCATGGCGTCGTCGATACCGTCGATGCGTCCGGCGTGATCGTTGATGAGTTCGAACAGGCGGTAGTTCACCATGTCATCCTGCCGACTCGGTGGCGGGACCTCGGGGAGATCGGGTTATCCGCGGCGTTCCGGTCGGCGAAGCAGCCCGTCGGCGACCAGTTCGATGGTCACCGCGACGGCGACCGCCTCGACGGGTGCGCCGACGCCGAGCAGCACGCCCACGAAGGCACCGGGAAGGGTGACGGTCACCGTCGGCGGTGTTCGACCGATCCCGCCGAGCAGGCGGAAGCAGCGAGCCACACGCCGCCGCCGACCGTGACGGCCGCCAGGACAAGGCCGACGATACGGATGGGCTCGTCGGAGAGTGTTTCCCGGAAGACGGTGATGGCGACGAGAACGCTGACGACGGGGTCGGTGAGCGTGAGAGCTGTCAGGGGTGCGGCGAGGCGACCGTGCTGGAAGGCGGCCTGATTCAGGATCAGCCCGATGGCGACGGCCACTATCAGCGCCGCGGATCGCCAGCTGACCACGGCGGACAGCAGGGAGCCCGGGGAGCCGCCGGCGAGGTCCTTGACCAGCGCCGCCGCGAAGCTGTACGCGACGCCGCTGGCCACGCCCAGCAGCGCGCCCCGCGCGGCGCCATGGCGGCGGCGCGCGGCCAGGACGCAGGCCGTAATGGCCGCCACCGCGCAGCTCATGGCGACCGTCCAGGCCGTCGGCGCAGGGCGGGTCACACCGGCGCGGACGTCGGCGAGAAGCAGGAACGCGGTCAGGCCCACCACGCCCACCGCAACCGCGAGCAGGTCCCGGCGCGCGACGCGCTGGCCGGCGATGACGGCCTCGATCAGCACTGCCATGAACAGCCCGCTGGCCATGATGGGTTGCACGACCGCGAGCGCGCCGGAACGCAACGCGAGCACCTGGAAGACGACTCCGGCCGTGTCCGGGATCCAGCCGGAAAGCCACAGGCGGTTGCGGAACAGCCGCAGCAACAGCCGCGGGTCGAGCGCTGCGAAGCGCGGCTGCTGGGCCGCGGCGCGCTGATGCAGCGCGGCGGACAGCGCGAAGCTGAAGGCCCCGGCCAGCGCGTAAAAGATCATGGCTGGGTGCAGGAGTGGTCCGCGGGTGAGCGCCGGGACGTCACCGCGGGTTCCCATCCACTCCGGCCCCGGACCGTAGGGTCGCGGACACGATCGCGGCCATGTCGTCGGCGCTGGTGAACGCCGGCAGGGCGGAAGCCGCTGTGCGGGTCAACTCCTGGCACAGGTCGGCGGGGTTTCGGACGTAGGTGGTCAGGCCTGCGCCGGCGAGCACCTGCGCATTGGCTCGGCCGTGGCCGGGAAGCGGGCGATAGGTGATGGTGGGCAGACCCGCGGCCAGTGCCTGCTGGCAGGTGAGGCCACCAGCGTTCTCCACGATCAGGTCCACCGCCTGCATGAGGGTGGGCATGTCGTCGACCCAGCCCATGACGTGCCCGGGAAAGCCGGCCAGGCGCCGGCGCAGGCTGTCGTTTCGTCCGCATACCACCACCGGTGTGACACAGCCGGCGGCCAGTACCTCCCTGGCGGTACGGGCCACGTCGCCGGCACCCCAGGACCCGGCGACGATGAGCGCTAGTCTTCCCTTTTCGGGCAGCGTGAACTGGGCGCGGGCGGCGCGTCTGGTGGCATCCGTCGGTGGCCGGTAGCGGGCGGGTACAAGCGGGTCGACGAGTCGGACGTCCGGTGCGCCACGAACAGCGGCTTGCTGCTGGGTGGCCTCGTGGATCACGCAGTAGGTGTCGACGCCGGTCGCCATCCAGGTCGGGTGGATGACGAAGTCGGTGACATAGGTGACGACCGGTGTGCTCAGCCTCCCGCTGTGGCGCAGCGGGCCGAGGATCTGGTTGGCGAACGGGAACGTCGACACGACCAGGCCGGTGTCCGGCGGCATTTGCATCAGCATCCGCCGGCGGGCCGACCGTAAGGCGGACCTGATCATAGCCACCAGCGGTGGCGAACGGTCGGTGATCGTGAACAAGGCGTCGTAGCTGAGCGGGCACCAGCGCAACAGCGACCGGTAACCTTCGCGGATCATCCCGTGCAGGGGCTTGGGCAGGGACGTGAAGAAGTTGAGGTGGTGCACCTCGACGCCGTCGAGGGCGAGCCGGGCAGCCAGTTCAGCGGCGGCGGCGTCGTGGCCCGCGCCGATGTCGGCCGACACCACGACGATCCCTCCGCCGCCACACCGGTGATCCGGTGCAGG
>NZ_JAGPXV010000315.1:0-6824 GCF_018070405.1 Micromonospora sp. D75 | reverse complement strand
GTGACCGCCCGGGACTTCGAGATCCTGGCCACCGGCTCCGGGGCGGTGGCGCGGGCGCGGGCGTTCACCCGGGCCGCCGTCTACAGCTTCGCCCGGCCCGGCGAGGTCGAGGTGGTGCTGGTGCCGTACGTGCCGGAGGCGGCCCGTCCCGGCGGCCGGCTGCCGGTGGCGGTGCTGCGCGAGCACGAGGTGGAGGAGGCCCGCCGCCGGGTCGAGGCCGACCTGGAACGCCGCCGTGCCCTGGGTACGGCGGTGCGCGCGGGCTGGGCCCGGTACAAGGCGGTGTCGATCAGGGCTCGCGTGGTGGTGCGCCGCGAGGAGGACGTGGACGCGGTGCGCCGCCGCATCCACGACCGGCTGCACCAGACGCTCAGCCCGCTGCCCACGCCGCTGAACCCGGCCGGCTGGGCGTTCGGCGAGCCGCTGCGCGCCTCCAACGTGTACCGGATGCTGGAGCACGCCGAGCCGGGCGTGCGCTACGTCGAGTCGGTGCGGTTCGTGGTCGACGAGGCCCCTGACGCGCAGGTACGGACCGTGGCGGTGGACCAGTACCAGGCCGACACCTGGTACGCCGGCGGCGGCCCGGTGCTGTTCCGCTCCACCACCGCGGGCGCGGGCTGGGAACCGGCCGGCCGGTTCGACGACGAGACAGTGGTGCGGGTGGTGCCCGCGCCCGCCCCGGTACGCCCCGGCGTGGTCCCCCGGGCCGGTTCGGTGGCGGTGGTGACCACCCGCGACGCCGGAGGTTCCCGGGTCCGGCTGAGCACCGACCTGGGCGAGACGTGGACGCTGCTGACCGACCTCGACTCCGGCGTCCGCGATCTGGCCTGGATCGACCGGGACGGCACCGGCGCGCTGCTGCTGGCCACCGACGCGGGCCTGTACGAGGTGCCGCTGCTACCCGGCGCGGTGCCGTTGCAGATCCTGGTCGACCCGGCCGACGCCGACCGGGGCTTCTACGCGGTGCGCGCGTTCGTCTCCGAGCGCGGCGCACCGGGCGTGGCGGTCGCGGCGCAGGCCGGATTCGGCGTCTACCTGTCCACCGCGGCCGGGCGGCCCGGCACGTTCGCCCACGTCGGCCTCGCCAACGTCGACAACCGGATCCTCGCCGTCCAGTACGACGGCCCGGCCACGCTGCTGTGGTGCGGCGCGGGCGAGCCGGACCCGAAGAAGCCCGGCCAGGGCTGCCACCGCACCCGGCTGTTCGAGTCGGACGTGAAGTGGCAGTCGATGGCGTCCGGCTGGATCGGCGGCACCTGCCGCGACCTGGCGTTCAGCGGCCCGCTCGCGCTCGCCGCGACGCAGAGCGGCGGCGTGGTCCGCCTCGACACGCTCGCCGGGCAGCCGCAGTGGTCGCCCGTGATGGTCAACTGCGGCCTGCCGCTGCGGGACCGCACCCGGTTCGTCCCGGTCGACGCCATCGCCGCCACCGCGCCCACCGGCACCTCCGGCGCCGGGCGGCTGGTGCTCGCCGGCGGCGAGCGCGGCGTGTTCCGCAGCGGCGACGGCGAGAACTGGACGGCGAGCGCCAACCAGGCCACCGCCGACGTGGTCACCGTCCCCGGCACCTGGCTGCTCTGCTCCGGCGAGCACGACATCGAGGTGGTGCGGCAGGATGCGCCGAGCGGCGATTGAGCGGCTGCTGCCGGCCGCGTACCAGCGGGCCGCCGGCCCGGGCAGCGTGCTGGGCGCGCTGCTGGACGTGATGGAGGCGCTGCACGCCCCGGACGAGGCGGTGCTCGCCGACGTCGACGCGCTGTTCGGGCCGTACCGGACGCCGGACGGGTTCGTGGCGTACCTGACCCGCTGGGTGGCGATGGACCACGTGGTCGCCGCGCCCCGCGCCGACGCGCCGCTGCCGTTGCCGGCGGGCCGGCTGCGGGACCTCGTCGCGCACGGCGCGCTGCTGGCCCGGTGGCGCGGCACCCCGTACGGCATGCGGACCGCGCTGGAGCTGGCCACCGGCGTGACCGGGTTCGTGCTGGACGAACCGCCCGAGCGGCCGTTCCACCTGGTGGTGCGGGTCCCACCGGCCGCCGCCGACCGGCTCGCGCTGGTCACCCGCATCGTCGAGGCCGAGAAACCGGCGGCGGTCACCGTCGAGGTCGTCACCGGGGACCCGGCCGACCCGCCCTCCGACCCGACGCCGCCCGACCCGGGCCCGCCACCCACGCCCGAGCCGGACGACGCCGAGCCCGCCGCCGGGGTGGCGACGGTGCGCGCGGTCGGCCGGGCGCACGTACCCGCACCCCACGATCCGCCCGAGGAGCCGTCATGACCACCGAATGGACAGTCGTCGCCGCCGCCGAACAGTTCACCCTGGACGCCCGCAACAGCGGTGAGCTGACGTTCACCGTGTCGAACCCGGGCACCGCGCCGGACACCGTCGTCTTCGACGTCGCGCCCGGCGAGGGCAGCCAGCGGGCCTGGTTCACCGTGGCCGAGCCGCAGCGGGTGGTGCCCGGGCAGGGCTCGGTGTCGTTCCTGGTACGCCTGGCCGTGCCGCCCGGCACGCCGCCCCGGCGCTACGACATGACCGGGTTCGCGTACTCGGCGAACACCGCGCCGGAGGAGAGTTCCCGCTCCAGCGGCCGGGTCACGTACGACGTGCGGGCCGTCGTACCCCCGAAGCGCGCGCCGTGGCCGTGGATCGCGGCCGCCGCGGCGCTGGTGCTGGTCGTGGCCGGGGTGGTGGCCTGGCTGGTGACCCGCGGACCGGACACCCCCGCGCCGCCGCAGGCCGACGCGGTGACCGTGGAGGCGGAGACGCTGGTCTCCGGCGCGACGGTGCAGTCCACCACCGGCGCGAAGGCGGACGTGGTGGCGCAAAAGAACTGCTGCGACGTGGTGTGGTCCGGCGACGCCCAGCTGTTCTTCCTGGGCCGGGGCGTCGGCGACCGGGTCACCGTGCAGGTAGACCTGCCGTCCGACGGCACCTGGCGGTTCTCCACCGTGCGGACCACGTCGTTCGACTACGCGAACACGATCTGGCTGGTCGACGGGAGGCAGGTCGGCGACACGTTCTTCGGGTTCACCCCGACGGTGGTCCGCACCGACGAGGTGGACGTGGGGACCCTGGAGCTGACCCGCGGCCCGCACAAGCTGACGCTCGTGGCGGTGAGCAAGACGCAGGGCACCGACAGGTACTTCGCGGGCGTGGACGAGATCCGCTTCACGCCCGTCGTCCGGCCATGACCACCAGGCAGAAGGTGCTGCTGGTGGCGGTGGCAGTGCTGCTGGTGGCGCTGTACGTGGTGGCGGTGGCCGGACGCCGCGACGACAGGGGCGACCCGGCGGCCGGGCCGGGCGCGCTGGCCCGGCTGGGACGCGGGTCCGGGACGGTCGACCCGGCGACGGTGGCGGTGAACTGCCTGCCGCCGGCCGCCGAACCGGCCACCACCGCCGACGGGGTGACGCTCACCTTCGGCACGGTGTGCCGGCTGCGGGTGGCCGACCCGGGCGCGCTGCGCACGCTGGTGCTGCGCGGCACGACACCGTTCGAGGTGACAGCCCGCGCGCCGGGCGACGCGGACGTGACGGTCACCGACGAGGTCGCCCCGGACGCGGACGGCCCGGCGGCGGCGAAGGTGGCTGTTGACCGGGAGACCGAGGTGCTCCTGCGGTGTCCGGGAGGTGGCGGATGTTCGGTCACGCTGGCCCGGTCCTGACCCGGACGGAGACGCGGCATGGGTGAGTTGCGCAAGCCGTTCCTGCTGCTGGCGTTGCTCGCGGTGGCGCTCGTGGTCGGCGTGGAGCTGGGCACGGCGGCGCTGACCGGCGGCGGCGACGCGAGCGGGGCGCTGCGGGACAGCGCCGGCCGGCTCGGCGTCGAGCTGGGCGACGTCGGCGCGGTGTCCGAGCCGTCCGGGCGGGGCATCGGCTACCTCGCGCTGATCGACGTGGTGGCGCTCTGGACGACCGGGCTGTTCTGCCTGAGCCTGGTGCTGCCGGACCGGGTGCAGGGCCGGGTGCAGGGCGCGGCCACGCTCGTCTTCTCGATCGTGCTGCTGCTGGTGTCGCTGGTCCTGCTGGTCGTCGCGTTCGTCGAGCTGACGGTGATGGTGTCGCTGTTCCTGGCGCCGCCGTTCGGCACGCTGGCGTACCTCGCGGTGTGGGGGTTCTTCCCGGTCGACGACGCGGCGGTGCTGCTCGGGCTGGCGCTGCTGCTCAAACTGGTCTGGGCCGGGCTGCTGCTCGCCGCCCAGCCCCGGTTCCTGCGCAACAAGGGCCTCGTCGCGCTGATGCTGACCACGCTGCTGTGCACAGTGGTGCTGCAGTTCCTGCACGGCCTGGTGCCGGTGATCCTGGTCAGCATCCTGGACGACCTGGGCGCCGTGGTGTTCGCGGTGGTGGCGCTGATCTGGGCGCTGGTGCTGCTGATCGGGTCGATCCCGGCGATCGTGAAGGCGATCCGGACCACCGCCACCACGTCCGGCCGTACCGTCACCTGACCGCGCCGCCGGCCGCGAGCGTGGCCAGGCGCGGCAGTTGCTGCGGGTCGGTGAGCGCCGACCCGACCGCCACCACGCGCGCCCCGGCGGCGAGGAAGTCTTCCGCGTTGCCGGCGTCGACACCGCCGGTGGCCACGAACCGGGCCTCCGGCAGCGGCCCGGCGACCGCCCGGAACCAGGCCGGGCCGAGGCTGACCGCCGGGAACGCCTTGAGCCACACCAGGCCGTGGTCGAGCGCCCGCTGCGCCTCGGTCGGGGTGGCCACGCCGGGCAGGTGCGGCACGCCGAGACCGGCCGCCGCGTCGGCCACCGCCAGATCCAGGCCCGGCGCCACCGTGAACGCCGCCCCGGCGGCCACCGCGTCGTGGACCTGCGCCGGGGTACGCACGGTGCCCGCGCCGACGATCCGGTCCCGCCGCCGCCCGGCCGTCACCGCGGCGCGCAGCGCCGGCACCGCTTCCGGGGTACGGATGGGCACCTCCACCACGGCGATGCCGAGATCCCAGGCCAATTCCGCCAGCCGGACCGTCTCCCCGGGCGGCAGGTCGCGCAGGATCACCATCACCCGCGCGTCGCCGAACAGTGCCTCGAAGTCGTGCCCGCTCATCTCCCACTCCCTCCCCTGACCTGCGCGGTCCACATCGTCTCGGGCAGCGCCAGCGCCCGCGCGATCGTCTCCGGATCAGGCGGCGGCGCGGTGTCGCCCGGCACGACCAGCACCGGCGCGGCGGTCAGGTGCCCCAGCCGCAGACAGGCGCGCAGGTCCAGGCCGCGCAGCAGCCCGGACAGGAACCCGGCGGCGAACGCGTCACCCGCGCCGACCGGCTCCACCACGTCCACCGGCAGCGCCGGCACGAACACCGCCGGCCCGGTACGCGGCAGCGCCGTCGCGCCGACCGGCCCGTCCTTGACCACCACCAGTTCCGGGTCGGGCAGCAGGGCACGAACGTCGGCCGGATCGTCCGCAGCCCACAGTCCGGCCGCCTCGTCCAGCCCGACCAGCACCACGTCGGCGCGGTCGGCCAGGCCGCGCAGGACCGGCCCGGCCCGGTCGGCGGGCCAGAGCGCCGGGCGGTGGTTCACGTCGAAGCTCACCCGCGCGCCGGGCAGCGCCCGCCCGTCCAGCGCGGATACGAGCAGGTCACGGCAGGTGCCGGAGAGCGCCGCGGTGATCCCGGACAGGTGCAGCAGGCGTGCCCCGGCCAGCCCGGGACGCGCGAGGTCGGCGGCGCCGAGGCGGCTCGCGGCCGACCCGGCGCGGTGGTAGTGCACGCGGGTGCCGTACGGCCCCGGATCCTTCAGGTAGAGCCCGGTCGGCGCGTCCGGATCCACTGTGACCGCTGAGACGTCCACGCCCGCGGCGGCGACCTCGGCCACCACCCGCCGCCCGAACGGGTCGTCGCCGACCCGGCTCACCCACGCCGCGCGGTGCCCGAGCCGGGCCAGCCCGGCCGCCACGTTCGACTCCGCGCCGCCCACGCCGACGGTCAGCCGCGCCGCGCGCTCCAGCGACCCGCCGTCGTCAGGGGCGAGCACCACCATCGTCTCGCCCACGCAGACCACCTCCGGCCCGCCCGCCGGGCTCACGGCGTCACCCCCAGGCGGGCCGACACGTCGGCCGGGTCCAGGTGGCCGTCGGCGACCAGCACCCGGTGCCGGTTGTGCCGCTGCTGCCCGGCCGCGACCACCGCCGGGGTGTCGAACGCGTACGCGACGCAGACGCCCGGGTACATCGCGGTGCGCACGAACCACCTGTCACCCGGCCCCAGACCGGTGAACACCAGCGTGTACGCGCCACCGCCGGGCGCGGAGGCGGACAACGCCAGCCAGGGCGCGGCCGAGCCGTTCACCGCCTCCTCGCCCACCGCCTCGGCGGTGCGCACCCGCGCTTCCCCGTCGGCCACGGCACGCCAGAAGAATCCGCCGTAGCCGGCGCCGCCCGGGCGGCCGTTCGTGGCCGGGCTGCCCAGGCGCACGTCGGCGCCGGTGGCGGAGGTGAGCGTGGCGGACAGGTCCAGCCACCAGGCGTCCGCCCCGGCCAGGGTGGCGGTGATCCGCCGGTGCTCGCGCAGCAGCACCCGGCCGTGCCGGTCCCGCCATTCCAGGTCGTGGTCGAGCCGGTCGGCGGTCCGCTCCCGCCAGCCGGTGTGCGCGATGACGCCGTGGTCGTCGCGCCAGGTGTAGCCGGTGCCGCGCACGTACGTCCGGCCGCCCCACAGGTTGACGCCGTCCACGTCCTGCACGGCCAGTGACGCGCCGAGGTGCCAGACGTGGTCGGCCGGGAGCGCGTCGGTGACCGGCGTGCCGGCCCGGGTCCGCACCGGATGCAGGTACGGCCGGGGCCCGTGGCGCGGGTCCAGCTCCGGCCGTACC
>NZ_JAGPXV010000314.1:0-6856 GCF_018070405.1 Micromonospora sp. D75 | reverse complement strand
AGATCCGGCTGGAGCTGGAGACGCACTACCTCGGCACGCTGTCGGTGGTACGCGCGTTCGCGCCCCGGATCGCGGCGAACGGCGGCGGCACGATCCTGAACGTGCTGTCGGCGCTGTCCTGGTTCACGATCCCCGGCGTCGGCGCGTACGGCGCGGCCAAGGCCGCCGAGTGGTCGATGACGAACGCGCTGCGCCTGGAACTAGCCGGCCGGGGCGTCCGGGTCGCCGGGCTGCACGTGGGCTACATGGACACCGAGATGGCCGCCGCCGTGCCCGGCCCGAAGGCCCACCCGGCCGACGTCGCCCGGCTCGCCGCCGACGGCATCGAGTCCGACAGCTACGAGATCCTGGCCGACGACGTCGCCCGCCGGGTCCAGGCGGGGCTGTCCGGTGGGGTGGCCGCGCTCTACCCCGCGCTCCCCTGAACAGACCCGTCTCGCCGAGGTGGCGGGGTCAGAACCCGTCCGATGCCGCCACTTCGGCGCAATGGTGTCGATCAAGCACAAGCCACGACAACCGCCCGGACACAGCCGATCAACAGCCTTCGACAAGAGCCCGACATCAGCCGACGCTCGCCAAGCGGCGCTCCGTCAGATCCACCCGCTCGACACCTGCGCATTAGGGCCGCCCCGCCGACGCGGGCCCGCAAGACCATCTCCGCCAGAGCCCTCACTCATCTAGAGCCCCGAGCGTCCCTCCAACTGCGATCGATCTTCCTCATTCCGGGACGCCCCAGGTGATCAACACCAGCTCGGCGAAGTGGCGGGGTCAGAGCCCGCCTGATACCACCACTTCGGCGAGCTGGAGTCGATCAAGCGGCAGCCAGCCGCCCGCACGAGCCCGGCGAAGGACTGACCCGACAACCACCCGGATCGACTTCCCGGCGCTTGATCGACACCAGCTCGCCGAGGTGGAGGCATCGGGGGCACCCAGATACCGCCACCTCGGCGTAGTGGAGTCGATCAAGCGGGCCGGGTCGGGTCGGGCTACAGGCCGCGGGCCAGGCGGTCGGCCAGGATGCGGGTGAACCGGGCCGGGTCGGCCAGCTCGCCGCCCTCGGCCAGCAACGCCATGCCGTACAGCAGCTCGGCGGTCTCGGTCAGCGCGGCCGTGTCGCCGCCCTCACCGTGCGCCTTGCGCAGCCCGGTGACCAGCGGGTGGGCCGGGTTCAGCTCCAGGATCCGCTTGACCTGGGGCACTTCCTGGCCCATCGCCCGGTACATCTTCTCCAGCGTCGGCGTCATGTCGTGCGCGTCGCCCACCACGCAGGCCGGCGAGGTGGTCAGCCGGGTGGACAGGCGAACCTCCTTGACGCTGTCGGCGAGCGCGCCGCCGAGGAACGTGAGCAGGTCGGCGTACTCCTGCCGTTCGGCCTCGGCCTTCTCCTTCTCCTCCTCGGTCTCCAGGTCCACCTGGCCCTTGGCGACCGAGCGCAGCGTCTTGCCGTCGTACGCGCCGACGCGCTCGACCCACACCTCGTCCACCGGGTCGGTGAGGATCAGCACCTCGTAGCCCTTGGCGCGGAACGCCTCCAGGTGCGGCGAGTTCTCGATGGTGGCCCGGTTCTCGCCGGTGGCGTAGTAGATCTCGCTCTGCCCGTCCTTCATCCGCTCCACGTACGCCCGCAGCGTGGTGGGCTCGGCCGGGTCGTGGGTGCTGGCGGCGCGGACCAGTTCCAGCAGTGTCTCGGTGTTGTCCGCGTCCTCCAGCAGACCCTCCTTGACCACCGCGCCGAACTCGGTCCAGAAGGTGCGGTACGACTCGGCGGACATGTCCTTGAGCGTGGCGAGGACCTTCTTGACCAGCCGGCGGCGTACCGCGCGGATCTGCCGGTCCTGCTGGAGGATCTCCCGGGAGATGTTCAGCGACAGGTCGTGCGCGTCCACCACGCCCTTGACGAAGCGCAGGTAGTTGGGCATCAGCGCGTCGCAGTCGTCCATGATGAACACGCGCTTGACGTAGAGCTGCACGCCGCGGCGGCCCTGCGGGGAGAACAGGTCCAGCGGGGCGTGCGACGGCAGGAACAGCAGCGCCTCGTACTCGAAGGTGCCCTCGCCGCGCATGTGGATGGTTTCGAGGGGGTCGGCCCAGTCGTGCGCGACGTGCCGGTAGAACTCCTTGTACTCGGCCTCGTCGACCTCGTCCCGCGAGCGCGCCCAGAGCGCCTTCATCGAGTTGAGCGTCTGCTCCTCGCGGGTGGTGGCGCCGTCCTCGCCGGGCTTGTCGACCGTCATCCGGATCGGCCACGAGATGAAGTCGGAGTAGCGCTTGACGATCTCCCGGATCGTCCACTCGGCGGTGTAGTCGTGCAGGTTGTCCTCGGTGTCGACGGGCTTGAGGTGCAGCGTGACCGAGGTGCCCTGGGGTGCGTCCTCGACCTCCTCGATCGAGTACGTGCCCTCGCCGGTGGACTCCCAGCGGGTGCCGCCGGACTGTCCGGCGCGGCGGGTCAGCAGCGTCACCTTGTCGGCGACCATGAACGTGGCGTAGAAACCGACGCCGAACTGGCCGATCAGCTCCTGGGACGCGGCGGCGTCGGAGGACTCGCGCAGCTTGCGCAGCAGTTCGGCGGTGCCGGACTTGGCGATGGTGCCGATCAGGCGGACCACCTCGTCACGGGTCATGCCGATGCCGTTGTCCCGCACGGTGAGCGTACGGGCGTCCTTGTCGGCCTCGATCTCGATGTGCAGGTCGGAGGTGTCGGCCGGCAGGTCCTTGTCGACGAGCGACTCCAGCCGCAGCTTGTCCAGCGCGTCGGACGCGTTCGAGATCAGTTCGCGCAGGAAGACGTCCTTGTTCGAGTAGATCGAGTGCACCATCAGCTGCAACAGCTGACGGGCCTCGGCCTGGAACTCCAACGTCTCGACCCCGTCGCTCACACCGGCTCCTTCCCTCTGGCGGCTCCTACGGCGGAAAGGATACGAGGGGTGACCGCTGCGGCACGCACCGGCCGCCCCGGAATTCGACTGGTACAACCAGTTGACGGGTTGATGTGTACGGGGCCACACTGCTGCGCATGACCTTCGATCCCGCGCCCCGCGTCTCGGTCTCCGACCACGTCTTCGGCCGGCTGCGCGACGCGATCGTCTCCGGCCGGTACGCGCCGGACGAGACGCTGCCCGGCGAGCGCGAGCTGGCCGGCGCGTTCGCGGTCAACCGGCACGCGGTCCGGGAGGCGCTGCGCCGCCTGCAGCAGCTCGGCCTGGTCCGGGTCAGTCAGGGCGGCGCGACCCGGGTGCTGGACTGGCGGGTCCACGCCGGGCTGGACCTGGCGCTGTCACTGGCCCGCTCCGGTGACGTACTCCCGGTCGAGACGCTGGTGCGCGACATGCTGGAGATGCGGGCGTGCGTCGGGATCGACGCGGCCCGGCTGTGCGCCGAGCGCGGCGACGCGGCCGTCGTCGCCGCCGTGGTCCGGGCCGCCGAGGAGTACGGCGACCTGGCCCCCGACCTGGACCTGATGAACGAGGCGAACATCGCCATCTGGCGGCTGGTCGTACGCGGCAGCGGCAACACCGCCTACCAGCTCGCCTTCAACAGCCTGGTGGCCGGCACGTTCGCGGTCGGTGACGTCCCCCCGGACGCCCGCGCGGCCGAACTGCTCGACGTCGCCGGGCACCGCCGTCTCGCCACCTCGATCGCCTCCGGTCAGGGCGCGGCGGCCGCCCGGCACGCCCGGGAGCTGCTGACCGCGCCGGTCACCCCCACCCCCACCACCACCCCCGGAAGGGAAGCGCGCGCATGATCCCCGCCGTGCTGTACGCCGTCCCGGCGTTCCTGCTCCTGATCGTGATCGAGGCGGTCTCCTACCGCTTCCTGCCCGACGACGACGAGCGCGGCTACGAGCTGCGCGACACCACCACCAGCCTGTCCATGGGGCTGGGCAGCCAGATCATCGGCTTCCCGTGGAAGCTGCTCACCGTCGGCCTGTTCGCGGCGCTGTGGACCGTGGCGCCGGTGCAGTTGTCCCCCGGCGACTGGTGGACCTGGGTGATCCTGTTCTTCGCCGACGACCTGGCCTACTACTGGTTCCACCGCTCGCACCACGAGGTGCGCGTGCTCTGGGCCAGCCACGTGGTCCACCACTCCAGCGTCTACTACAACTTCTCGACCGCGTTGCGGCAGAGCTGGACGCCGATGACCTCGCTGCCGTTCTGGCTCGCGCTGGCCCTGCTCGGCATCCCGCCGTGGATGATCTTCCTGCAGCAGTCGGTCAGCCTGCTCTACCAGTTCTTCCTGCACACCGAACGGATCAGGGTGCTGCCCCGGCCGATCGAGTGGATCTTCAACACGCCGTCGCACCACCGGGTGCACCACGGCTCCAACACCGAGTACCTGGACCGCAACTACGGCGGCATCCTGATCATCTGGGACCGGCTGTTCGGCACGTTCGAGCCCGAGCGGGCCTCCGCGCGCTACGGCCTCACCAAGAACATCGGCACCTACAACCCGCTGCGGGTGGCCACCCACGAGTTCGCCGCGATCTGGTCCGACGTACGCCGGGCCGACTGCTGGCGGCACCGACTCGGCTACCTGTTCGGCCGCCCGGGCTGGCAGCCGGCCCGATGAGGCGCTCCTGGATGCTGCTCCTGTTCGGGCTGGTCGCCGCCGTCGAACTGGTCGGGGTCGCGCTCGACTCGACGGTGCTCCAGTGGCTGGCCAAGCCGCTGCTCGCGCCGGTGCTGCTGGCGTACCTCTGGGCGCGCCGCCGCCGGGTGGACGCGGTGGCGGTCGGCCTGGTCGCCGCCACCGCGGGCGACGTCGCCCTGCTCCTGGAGGGTGACACCGCGTTCCTGGCCGGCATGGGCTTCTTCCTGGTCACCCAGATCGCGTTCATAACCGCCTTCGTCCGGCACCGGCGCGCGCCGGTCGTGGCGTGGGCCGGCTACCTGCTCGCCTGGGCCGGGGCGAACGCGCTGCTGTGGGGCATGCTCGGGCCGCTGCGGCTGCCGGTGCTCGGCTACAGCCTGGCGCTGTGCCTGATGGCCGCCGCCGCGGCCGGGGTGTCCGCGCCTGTCGCCGCCGGCGGCGCGTTCTTCCTCGTCTCCGACCTGCTCATCGGCGTGGGCGCGGCCGGGATCGAGCTGCCCGGGCGGGGCCTGCTGGTGATGACCACCTACTGCGCGGCGCTGCTGCTGATCACCACCGGCTGGGTGGCCGCGACCCGCCCGGCGACCGGCCCGGAGTCGCCGCCCGCGGGTACCCTGCTCGCGTGGCCAGGGAGAACGGGCGCAAGCTGATCGCCTCGAACAAGAAGGCGCGGCACGACTACGACATCCTCAAGACGTACGAGGCGGGTATCGTGCTGGCCGGCACCGAGGTCAAGTCGCTGCGGGAGGGGCGGGTGTCGCTTGTCGACGCGTTCGCCCAGGAGCGCGACGGCGAGATCATGCTGTACGGCCTGCACATCGCCGAGTACGGCTTCGGCACCTGGACCAACCACGCGCCCCGGCGCACCCGCAAGCTGCTGCTGCACCGGGTGGAGATCGCCCGCATCCTGGAGAAGCTGCGCGACGGCGGCGTCACGTTGGTGCCGCTGTCGATGTACTTCGCCGACGGCTGGGCCAAGGTGGAGCTGGGCCTGGCCCGGGGTCGCCGGTCGTACGACAAGCGTCAGGCGCTGGCCGAGCGGGACGCGAAGAAGGAGATCGCCCGGGAGTTGGGTCGCCGGCTCAAGGGCCGCGCCACCGGCCGCCGAACCTGATCCGTCCCGTGTTGAGGACAGTCGCTGTCCGCTGGCTCCAGCAGGCTGGACGGCGACCGATCACACGTGCCGCCGGTTCGCCGGCGGGACCGACGGAAGGTGAGCCGAGATGGCCCGCGACGTGCAAATCACCATCGACTGCGCCGACCCGGCGAAGCTGGCGGCGTTCTGGGCCGAGGTCCTCGGCTACCGGGTCCAGGGCCCGCCGGAGGGCTTCGACTCGTGGGAGCAGGCGCTGACCGCGATGGGCGTTCCGCCGGAGCGGCACAACGACGCCTCGGCAGTGGTCGACCCGGAGGGGGCCGGTCCGCGACTGTTCTTCCAGCGGGTGCCGGAGTCCAAGCGGGTCAAGAACCGGGTGCATCTGGACGTCCGGGCCGCGCCCGGCCTGACCGGCGAGGCCCGGATGGCGGCGCTGGAGGCGGCGGCCGACCTGCTCGTCCCGCTGGGCGCGACGCGCGTCGGGCGCTTCGAGCCCGCTCCCCCGCTGGAGGCGGGGCACGTGCTGATGACCGATCCGGAGGGCAACGAGTTCTGCCTCGACTGAGACCCGAGGAGATTCGACAAGACTCCTTGTACATTACTTCTTGTCGGTCTAGCCTGACGGCATGACCGACGGAACCGGCAACCGGCGCCTCAGCGACCCGCGCGCCATGCGGGCGCTGGCCCACCCCACCCGGCTGCGGCTGCTCGGCGAGCTTCGCCTGCGCGGCCCGCAGACCGTCGGCATGCTGAGCGAGCGGACCGGGGAGGCGGTCGGGTCGGTCAGCTACCACGTCGGCAAGCTGGCCGAGCACGGCTTCGTGACCGAGGCCCCCGAACTCGCCCGGGACCGGCGCGAACGGTGGTGGCGGGCCGCGCACGCCACCACCGACTGGGATCCCCTCGAACTGCTCGACGACCCCGAGCGCCGGCTCGCCGGCAACCTGCTGCGCCAGGCCGCCATGCAGCGCTACGTGGCCCGCTACCAGGCGTACCTGGAATCGGAGGCCGACCTCGACCCGGCCTGGGTCCGCGGCACCACGAGCAGCGACACGGTGCTGCACCTGACCCCCGACGAGCTGGTGGAGCTGCGGGACGAACTGTCCGAGCTGGGCCGGCGCTGGCGGGAACGCGGCGCCGCCGGCCGGCCCGGCGCGGAGATGGTTACGC
>NZ_JAGPXV010000313.1:0-6886 GCF_018070405.1 Micromonospora sp. D75 | reverse complement strand
CCCGCCACTGATGGGCGGGGGGGGGGGGGGGGGGGGGGCGGGGGCGGGCGGGTCAGCGGGGGGAGATGGCGGGCCAGGGGAGCGTGAGGTTGCCGTGGCGCCACGTACGAGGGCTGTCCCGGATCGGCCAGCCTGACTCCTTCACCGCCTCGACCGTCCGCAGCCAGCGCTGCCGGGGGCCGAACGGGGCGTAGCCGGCGGCCGCGCGCCACGCCTGCTCCAGCGCCTCGATCAGGTCGTGGATGCGTTCACCCGGCACGTTGCGGTGGATCAGCGCCTTCGGCAGCCGCTCGGCGAGCGTGGCCGGGCTCTCCAGCGTGGTCAGCTTCGCCGACAACGTGAGCGTGAGAGGACCGGTGGCGTCCAGCAGCACCCAGGAGCCGAGCCGCCCCAGCTCGTCGCAGGTGCCCTCGACCAGCAGCCCGCCGGGCGCGAGCCGCCCGGTGACTGTGTGCCAGGCGTCGGCCACCTCGCTCTCGTCGTACTGGCGGAGCACGTTGAACGCCCGCACCAGCGCGGGACGCAGTCCGGCCAGCTCGAAGCCGCCCCTGGCGAACGTCAGCCCGGGCGGGTCGGCGGCGGGCAGGGCGGCAGCGACGCGTACCGGATCGATCTCCAGGCCGACCACCCGCACGTCGGCGCGGACCCCGGCCGCGAGACGGGCCCGCAGCTCGACCGGGGTGACCGGGGTGGCGCCGTAGCCGAGGTCGACCACGAGCGGGTCGGCGGCGGCACGCAGCGCGTCGCCGCAGGTCTCGACGATCCAGTTGTCCACCCGCCGGAGCCGGTTGGGGTTGGTGGTGCCCCGGGTGGCCACGCCGAGCGGACGCTCCATCAGGACTCCCGGTGCACCTTGTGCTGCGCGGCCTGGGCCAGCGGGCGGACCACGAGCCGGTCGATGTTGACGTGGTGCGGGCGGGTCGCGCACCAGGCCACGCAGTCGGCCACGTCGTCGGCCACCAGCGGTTCGGCGACACCGGCGTAGATCGCCTCGGCCCGGTCGGCGTCACCGCCGAAGCGGACCAGGCCGAACTCCTCGGTCTTCACCATGCCGGGGTCGATCTCGATCACCCGGACCGGTCGGCCGCACAGTTCGAGCCGCAGCGTGCCGGCGACCGCGGTCTGCGCGTGCTTTGCGGCCGTGTAGCCGCCGCCGCCCTCGTAGACGACGTGCCCGGCGGTGGAGCTGACGATCACGATCGTGCCGGCGCCGGAGCGCTCCAGCGCCGGGAGCAGCGCCTTGGTGACGCGCAGCGTGCCGAGCACGTTGACGTCGTACATCCATTGCCAGTCGCCCACGTCGGCCGTCTCGACCGGGTCCAGGCCGCGCGCGCCGCCGGCGTTGTTCACCAGCAGCGTGACCGGCCCGGGGGCGGCCTCGGCCGCGGCGGCCAGCCCGGCGACCGACTCGTCCGAGGTCACGTCGCAGGCCACCGCGCTCGCCGCGCCGCCGGCCGCCTCGATCTCGGCGACCAGCGCGGCGAGCCGGTCGGTACGCCGGGCGGCGGCGAGCACGTGGAATCCCTCGGCGGCGAGCCGGCGGGCGGTGGCCGCGCCGATCCCGCTGGACGCCCCGGTGACGATGGCGACTGAAGTCATCCGGACATTGTCCACCGCCGCCCGGCCGCGCGCGGTGATGAGGTCCGTCACGCCGGGGACCCGGCGAAGGGCATTTCCGAACCCCGATGGGGAAGATGAGATCCGGCACACGGGTTGACCGAGAAGCGCCGGTCGTGCGGGACGGCATCAACCGTGACAGAGGGAGCGGACGTGGCGGATTTGCACACCGGTGTCGGTCGTCAGCGAGGTGCCCTGCCGTGGCCGCGGCCGCGCCGTATCGCCACGCTCTCGGTGCACACGTCGCCGCTGCACCAGCCCGGCACCGGTGACGCGGGCGGCATGAACGTCTACATCCTGGAGGTGGCCCGGCGGCTGGCCGAGGCCGACGTCGAGGTGGAGATCTTCACCCGGGCCACCGCCGGTGACCTGCCCCCGGTGGTCGAGGTGGCGCCCGGCGTGTCCGTCCGGCACGTCACCGCCGGGCCGCTGGAGGGGCTGACCAAGGAAGAGCTGCCGGGCCAGCTCTGCGCCTTCACGGCCGGGGTGCTGCGCGCCGAGGCGGCCCGCCCGCCGGGCCACTACGACCTGATCCACTCGCACTACTGGCTCTCCGGTCAGGTCGGCTGGCTGGCCAAGGAGCGCTGGGGCGTACCGCTGGTGCACACCGCGCACACGCTGGCGAAGGTCAAGAACGCCCGCCTCGCCGCCGGGGACCGCCCCGAGCCGAAGGCCCGCGTGATCGGCGAGGAGCAGGTGGTCACCGAGGCGGACCGGCTGGTCGCCAACACCCGGGTCGAGGCCCGTGACCTGCTCGACCGGTACGCGGCCGACCCGGACCGGGTGGCGATCGTGGAACCCGGCGTCGACCTGGAGCGGTTCCGTCCCGCCGTCGGTGACCGGGACGCCGCGACCCGGGCCGCACGCCGCCGGCTCGGCCTGCCGGCCGACGGGTACGTGGTCGCGTTCGTCGGCCGCATCCAGCCGCTCAAGGCGCCGGACGTGCTGGTCCGTGCCGCCGCCGCGCTGCGTGAACGGGATCCGGCGCTGGCCGACGAGCTGACCGTGGTGATCTGCGGCGGGCCCAGCGGCAGTGGCCTGGACCGGCCCACCGCCCTGATCGAGCTGGCGCACGCGCTCGGCATTGCCGACCGGGTGCGTTTCCTGCCGCCGCAGACCGGCGCGGACCTGCCCGCCCTCTACCGCGCCGCCGACCTGGTCGCGGTGCCGTCGCACAACGAGTCGTTCGGCCTGGTCGCGCTGGAGGCCCAGGCGTGCGGCACGCCGGTGCTGGCCGCCGCCGTGGGCGGCCTGGTCACCGCGGTACGCGACGGCGTCAGCGGCATGCTCATCGACGGCCACGACCCGGTCGACTGGGCCCGGGCGCTGGCGCGCCTGCTGCCCGATCCGGTACGCCGTGCCGCGCTGGGCCGGGGCGCCGAGCGGCACGCCCGGGACTTCTCCTGGCACCGCACCGCCTCCGGCCTGCTCGCCGTCTACGGGGAGGCGATCACCGAGCACCGGGCCCGGCTGGCGCGGCGGCTCGGCGACCCGGCGATGCTGTGCTCCTGGTGATCACCCGTCCGGCGGCCCCGGTCGACCGGTCGTAGAGTGGGTGCGATGAGCCGCAGGAGTGAGGTCGCCGCGCTGATCGAGTCCGTCTGCGCCGAGCGCGAGCTGGAGTGGGAGTCGACCGGCGAGGCGTCGTACGCGGTGACCCTGCCGGGCACGCACAAGCTCAAGACGATCTGCAACCTGATCGTGGGCGAGCACGCGCTGCGGGTCGAGGCGTTCGTGATGCGCCAGCCCGACGAGCGCCGCGAGGAGCTGTGGGCCTGGCTGCTGCAGCGCAACGCCCGCATGTACGGCGTCTCGTTCTCCATCGACGCGGTCGGCGACGTCTACCTGACCGGTCGGGTCAACCTGGCCGGGGTCGACGCCGACGAGCTGGACCGGCTGCTGGGCTCCGTGCTGACGTACGCCGACGAGTCGTTCGACAGCATGCTGGAGATCGGCTTCGGCACGGCGATCCGCCGGGAGTGGGAGTGGCGGGTCAAGCGCGGCGAGTCGACTGCCAACCTGGCCGCGTTCGCGCACCTCTTCGAGCCGTCCGCCACTGCCGGATCGCCCGCCGGAGGTTCGGAGCCCTCCTGACGGGTATGCCGCCCCGCGCGGTGCGGAGCATTGGGACCCACCGCGGGCCGAGGACGGACTGTCGAGGAGCGTGTCCCATGGCTCAGCGCAACAGCTCAGGTCGCGGCACGACTGCGACCCGGACCAAGCGGCAAAGCGGCAACCAGACGCCGAACACCCCGAGGGTGTCGGAGTCGGCGATCTCCCGGATGAAGGTGGACGACATCCGCAGCCAGCTCAAGCGGCGCGGGGTCTCCGGGATCTCCGCGCTGCGGAAGCCGGAACTGGTGAAGACCCTGGCGCGGACGATGCGCGGGGAGGGCGGCGCCGCGCGGCGCAGCTCCGGACCGGCCGGGCGGCCGGCCGCGACCCGCAAGAGCACCGCCGCGAAGAAGACCACTGCCCGCCGGGCCACGTCGCCGGCCAAGTCCGCGCCGGCCGCGCGGGCCACCGGTGCCAGGGCCAAGGCGACGGGTACGCGCAAGGCGGCCCCCGCCCGCACCAAGGCCACCTCGTCGCGGGCGACCGCGACGCGCGCGAAGGCGGCCCCGTCCCGCGCGAAGGCCACGCCCGCCCGGGCGAAGAAGGCGGCTCCGTCGAGGGCGAAGACCGCTCCTTCGCGCGCCAAGGCGGCACCGGCCCGGAAGGCGACGTCGGCTCGGGCGCAGAGCGCGCCGACCCGTGGGCCGGCGTCCAGCCGGTCGATCGGATCGTCGCAGCTCATCACGTCGCTCGCGGACCGGCCGGAGCGTCCGGGCCGGAGCCTGGTCACCCGTAACCACGAGGTGATCCAGCGCTGGGCGCGGGCGCGGGGCGCGAAGCCGGCCACCATCGCCGGCACCGAGCGTGCGGGCCGGCCCGGGGTGCTGACGTTCAACATCCCCGGCTACCGGGAGAGCAGCCGGATCCGGGAGATCACCTGGGACGACTGGTTCCGGACGTTCGACCTGCGGCGGCTGAACCTGATCTACCAGGAGCAGATGCGGGACGGGCGGCAGAGCAACTTCTTCCGGACCGAGAACCCGAATCGCGAGGACGGCTGAGGTTTACGGGAATGGACCCCGGGAACCCGGTGTTTGCCATCCCAGGGACCGCAGCACGGACAGCCGGATTCCCGACACGGACGCTGTGACGGGCAAGACAGCGATCTGGGTTGAATCCGGAATCTGGGCGAACTAACTTTATTGCACCGCGTCACGCTTGTTTCCGTTCGGGGGAGCGGTGGATCGATCAGATCCGCGCAGGCGAGATGCGAAGATCGGGTGGAGCACGCCGTTGGGGGACGGTGCCACCCGTGGAACCGGCGGCGCGAGCGGGCGACGCTTACGGGGGTGAGTGTCGCCCGCCGCCGCCGGGCGTACGGTCAGAGCGCCCATCTCGACGGGGGTCGGGATGGGCGCTCTGCCGTTGTCGGCGTTCAGCGGGCAGACGAGACCGGTTCCACGGCTGCCGCCCGCAGCGCGGCGACCCGGCGCTCCCGGGGCGGCCCGGCGAGCAGGTGCCCGGCGGCGGCCAGCAGCCCGAGCACGCCGACCACCAGCCAGTGCCGCTCGCCCAGATGTTCCAGGCTGAGCCCGCCCAGCGCCGGCGCGACGAACGACGCGGCCGGGAACGTCAGGTAGAACACCGACTGGTAGCGGGCGCGCAGCTCGGGCGGGGCGAGGTCGGCGTTGATCTGAGCGTTCGGCGGCGCGGCGAGCATCTGCCCGGCCGTCCAGACCACCGCCGCGCCGAGGTAGAGCGGCAGCCCGTCGGCGACTGTCAGCGTGCCGAACCCGAGCGCCATCAACGCGGTGGAGACGGCCAGCACCGTCGACTTGCGGTACGGCTCGATGAGCCGGGGCACGAACAGCTGCCCGACCACGATGAGCGCCCCGCCGAGCGCCACCACCAGCCCGTACGCCGACGGGCGCAGGCCGTCCGCGCGCATCGCCAGCGGCATGATCGTCGAGGTCTGCATGGTCAGCACTGCCAGCAGGAATGTCAGCCCGACGAACACCAGGAACGTGCGGTCGGTGAGCGCGGTGTGCAGCCCGGGACGGCGTCCCATCACCGCCCGTGGCGTGAGCGCCGGCCGCCGGGTGAGCGTCTCCGGCACCTTCAGCGCGATCACCACCGCCGCCGCCAGCGTGGCTGCGGCGTCGACCAGGAACAGCGCGGTGAAGCTGGCCTCGGCGAGGATTCCGGCCAGCAGCGAGGCCACCGCCATGCCCAGGTTGAACGCCCAGAACTGCAGGTTGAACGCGCGGGAGCGGCGCGCCTCGGGTACCACGTCCACGATGGCCGCCACGAACGCCGGGCTGGGCATCGAGTGCGCCACCCCGACCAGCGTGGCGAGTACGGCGATCACCGCCAGGTGCGTGGTGAACGCCAGCGCCGCCATCAGCCCGGCGGCGACCAGGTGGGCGGCGAGCAGCGTGGCCCGCCGTCCCCAGCGGTCCGCCAGCACACCGCCGAGCAGCGTGCCGGCCGCGCCGCCGATCCCGTACGCGCCGACCACCAGCCCGGCCAGCGACGGCGGGGCGCCCCGCGCGACGGTCAGGTACAGCGACAGGAACAGCAGCGCGAACGCGCCGGCCCGGTTGATCAGCAGGCCGGACCAGAGGTACCAGAACGTGGCGGGGAGCCCGCCGGCCGTGTCGTCCCACCAGCGCCGCAGGCCGTGCACCAGTCCTCCAGGAAGGTTTCCTTACCGATTCCGTCCCGTACGGTATCCACCCGCCTCGGGGCGGTCGCGTCGGGGCGTACTCAGGAACCGGCCCGGACCGGCGCGGCGGGTGCGGTGGCCGCGGCCTCGGCCGCCTCGGGCGCCGGGGAGGCGGTGGCGGTGACCGGCGCGACCGGCGTGCCCACTGCGCGCAGCGCGAGCGCGCGGCGCTCCCGGGCCGGGCCGGAGATCAGGTGGGCGACGGCCGCCACGACGCCGATGCCCGCGCAGCCGAGCCAGAGCGTGCTGTTGCCGGCTTGCTCGCGGACCAGGCCGCCGAGGATCGGCGCGGCGGCGCCGGCGAGCTGCCAGGACAGCGAGAAGACGCCCTGGTAGCGGCCGCGCAGCGCGGCCGGGGACAGCTCCGCGATCAGGGTGGCGTTGGACGGCGAGTTGAGCATCTCGCCGACGGTCCAGATCAGCACGGTCAGGCCGTAGAGCCAGACCGTGTCGGCGAACGCGGTGAGCCCGAAACCGGCGCCCATCACC
>NZ_JAGPXV010000312.1:0-6929 GCF_018070405.1 Micromonospora sp. D75 | reverse complement strand
TGCCCATCGAACCTTCCCGCCTTCTCGCCACGGCCTTCGGTCAGGCGCAGGGGACCGAGCTGCGGCACTCGGTGACCTCCTGCGCGCAGGACTCCGGCCTGTCCGGTCAACGGCTGGACGACTTCGTGCTGGCGGTCAACGAGCTGATCACCAACGCGGTGCGGCACGGCGGCGGGCAGGGCTGGTTGCGACTCTGGCAGCGCGACGGCGAGCTGGTCTGCCAGGTCGCCGACCACGGGCCCGGGATCAGCGAGCGGCGGCTGCGCGACCGTGACCGGCCGGCGCCGGACACCGCCGGCGGCTGGGGCCTCTGGCTGGCCCGGGAGCTGAGCGACACGATGGAGGTGGAGACCGGCGACGCCGGCACCGTCGTCCGGATCACCGCCGCGCTCGCCACCGTCAGGCGAACAGGGCGCTGACCGACTCCCCGTTGTGGATCCGCCGCATCGCCTCGGCCAGAGCCGGCGCCACCGACAGCACCTCCAGCTTCGGCACCCGCTTCTCCGCCGGGATCGGCACGGTGTTGGTGCAGACGATCTCCAGTACGCCCTCCTGCGCGCTGAGCCGCTCCAGCGCCCCGCTGGAGAACAGGCCGTGCGTACAGGCCAGCCGGATCGAGCGGACCCGCCGCTCGCGCAGGTGCGAGATCAGCTCGATCACGGTGCTGCCCTTGGCGATCTCGTCGTCCAGCACGATCACGTCCCGGTCCGTCACGTCGCCGATGATCGTGCTGATCTGCACCCGGTCGTCGCTGAAGCGCTGCTTCGCGCCGGCCGCCACCGGCGTACCCAGCATCCGGGCGAACGCGGCGGCCTCCTTGGCGTTGCCCAGGTCCGGCGAGACCACCACCGCGTTGCCCAGGTCGCGCCCCTTGAAGTGGGCGGCCAGTTCCCGCAGCGCGTGCAGGTGGTCCACCGGGACGCTGAAGAAGCCGTGCACCTGCGGCGAGTGCAGCGTCATGGCCAGCACCCGGTGCGCGCCGGCGGAGGTGAGCAGGTCGGCGACGAGCCGGCCGCCGATGGAGATGCGCGGCGCGTCCTTCTTGTCCGACCGGGCGTACGCGTAGTGCGGCAGCACCACTGTGATCCGGGCGGCCGACGCGCCCCGGGCCGCGTCGATCATGAGCAGCAGCTCGACCAGGTGCTCCTGCACCGGCGGCACCAGCGGCTGGATGAGGAAGACGTCGCGCTCCCGGCAGTTCGCCTGCAACTGCACCTCCAGGCAGTCGTTGGCGAACCGGGACACCCGCACCGGATGCAACGGGACGTGGAGGTGGGCGCAGATCTCGGCGGCGAGGACCGGATGGGCCGACCCGCTGAACACGGCAATGTCACGCACGTCTGATGATCGTACGGGCCGCCGGGAGGAGACGGTGGACACTCGCGGCGGGTACGGTGCTGCCGTGACCGCAGAGTTCGTCGCCGCCATCGACCAGGGCACCACGTCGTCGCGCTGCATCGTCTTCGACCGGGCCGGCGAGATCGTCGCCGTGGCCCAGCGCGAGCACCGGCAGATCTTCCCCCGGCCCGGCTGGGTGGAACACGACGCCGAGGAGATCTGGACGAACGTCGAGCACGTGGTCCGCGAGGCGCTGGCCAGCGCCGACATCGGCACCGAGTCGCTGGCCGCGGTGGGCATCACCAACCAGCGGGAGACCACTGTGGTGTGGGACCGGGAGACCGGCCGCCCGGTGGCGAACGCGATCGTCTGGCAGGACACCCGCACCGGCCCGCTGCTGCGGGAGCTGACCGAGACGTACGACCAGGAGCGGCTGCGGGCCCGCACCGGCCTGACCCCGGCCACCTACTTCGCCGGGCCGAAGCTGCGCTGGCTGCTCGACCACGTCGACGGGCTGCGCGAGCGGGCCGAGCGCGGCGAGGTGCTGTTCGGCACCATGGACAGCTGGCTGATCTGGAAGCTGACCGGCCGGCACGTCACCGACGTGACGAACGCCAGCCGCACCATGCTGATGGACCTGGAGACGCTCGACTGGGACCCGGAGCTGCTCGACGCGCTGCGCGTCCCGGCCGCCGTGCTGCCCGAGATCCGCAGCTCGGCCGAGGTGTACGGCACCGCCCAGGGGGTGCTGGCCGGGGTGCCGGTGGCGAGCGCGCTCGGCGACCAGCAGGCCGCGTTGTTCGGGCAGACCTGCTTCCAGCCCGGCGAGGCCAAGTGCACCTACGGCACCGGCAGCTTCCTGCTGCTCAACACCGGGGCCAGCCCGGTGCCGTCGCGGCACGGCCTGCTCACCACCGTGGCGTACCGGATCGAGGGCCAGCCCGCCGTGTACGCGCTGGAGGGCGCCATCGCGGTCACCGGCTCGCTGGTGCAGTGGCTGCGCGACAACCTCGGCCTGATCTCCTCCGCCCCGCAGGTCGAGGAGCTGGCCCGCACCGTCGACGACAACGGCGGCTGCTACGTGGTGCCGGCCTTCTCCGGCCTGTTCGCCCCGCACTGGCGCAGCGACGCCCGGGGCGTGATCGCCGGGCTGACCGGCTACATCACCAAGGGGCACCTGGCCCGCGCGGTGCTGGAGGCGTCAGCGTTCCAGACCCGCGAGGTGGTCGACGCGATGAACGCCGACTCCGACGTGGCTCTGCGCCGGCTGCGGGTCGACGGCGGGATGACCGGCAACGAGCTGCTCATGCAGTTCCTCGCCGATGTGCTGGCCGTGCCGGTCGTACGGTCCCGGATCACCGAGACGACGTGCCTCGGCGCCGCGTACGCCGCCGGCCTGGCCGTCGGGTTCTGGCCGGACCTGGCCACGCTGCGCGAGAAGTGGCGTTCGGACGCGCAGTGGGAGTCGACGATGGACCCGGCGCACCGGGAGCGTGAGCTGCGCCAGTGGCACAAGGCGGTCCAGCGCACGCTCGACTGGGCCGAGTGAGCGTCAGTCCCAGCGGTTGCCGGTGAGCTTCTCGTACACCTCGACGTAGCGGGCCCGGGTCGCCTCGATCACCTCGGCCGGCACCTCCGGCGCGGGCGGCTGCTTGTCCCAGCCGCTGGACGTGGCCCAGTCCCGCACGTACTGCTTGTCGTAGGAGAACTGGGCGCGGCCCGGCTGGTACGACTCGGCCGGCCAGAACCGGGACGAGTCGGAGGTGAGCACCTCGTCGCCGAGAACCAGCGTGCCGTCCGCCGCCCAGCCCAGCTCCAGTTTCGTGTCCGCGATCAGGATGCCCCGCTCGGCGGCGATCTCCGCGCCGCGCCGGTAGACGTCGATGGTGATCTGCCGCAGCCGCTCCGCGACCTCCGGGCCGACCTTGTCGACCACCTGCTCGTACGTGATCGGCTCGTCGTGCTCGCCCTTCGGCGCCTTCGTCGACGGCGTGAAGATCGGCTCGGGCAGGATCGACGCCTCGACCAGGCCGCGCGGCAGCGGCACCCCGGAGACCGAGCCGGTGCGCTGGTATTCCGCGAAGCCGCCGCCGGTCAGGTAGCCCCGGGCCACGCACTCGACCGGCACCATGTCCAGCCGGCGGCAGCGGATCGCCCGGCCGGCGAACTCCGCCGGCACGTCCGTCGCCGAGATCACGTGGTTCGGCACCAGGTCGGACAGCTGCTCGAACCACCACAGCGACAGCGCGGTGAGCAGGCGGCCCTTGTCCGGGATCGGGGTCGGCAGCACCACGTCGTAGATGGAGACGCGGTCGGTGGCGACCAGGATCAGGTCCTCGCCGTCGGCGTAGACGTCCCGGACCTTGCCCGAATGCAGAAGTTCCACGGCGCTAGTACACCATGACCGGCGAGGGCCGCCCGGCGCGCCCACCGGAGGTCCCGCCCGGCGTTGACACCCCGCCGTAGGGGCCGGTGAAATGATCCGTCCACCGACGTTCGGAGAGAGATCCGTGCCCGCTGCGCAGTCCGTACCCCGTCCCGGCCTGGACCGGCGAGGGCTTCTCGGCGCGCTCGCCGGGCTGCCGCTGCTCGGCGGCGGGCTGCCGGCACTGGCCGGGTGCAGCCCGGAGGAGGCGGCCGTCGACGACGGCCCGGTCGAGCTGTCGGTGTTCTGGTGGGGCGGCGACCGGCGGGCGGCGGCCACCGAGCAGGCGCTGCGCCTGTACTCGCAGCAGAACCCCCGGGTCAGCTTCCGGGTCACCTGGCAGGGGTTGAGCGGCTACTACGACCGGCTGGCCACCCAGGCCACCGGCGGCAACCCGCCGGACCTGTTCCAGATCGACGACACGCTGCTCGCCGAGTACGCCGGCCGGGACATCCTGCTCGACCTCAGCCCGTACGCCACCGACGGGCGGATCGACCTGCGCGAGGTGCCGGCGCAGCTGGCCCGCTACGGCCAGGTGGACGAGCGGACCGTGGGCGTGGCGGCCGCGCAGACCAGCGCGGCGCTGGTGTTCAACCGCGCGCTGTTGCGCCGGCTGGGCCAGCCCGAGCCGCGCACCGGGATGTCCTGGAAGGAATACGTCGCCTGGGCCGCCCGCGTGACCCGCGCCTCCGGCAACCGGGTGGCCGGCACCATGGACGCCTCCGGCGACTACCGGGCGCTCTGGCTGTGGCTGCGCGGCCAGGGCAGCGAGATGTACCGGGGGCGGCAGCTCGGTTTCAGCTCGGCCGAGCTGCTCGACTGGTTCGAGTTCTGGGAGGTGGCCCGCTTCGGCCGGGCCACCCCGAGCGCTGCGCTGGTCGAGCAGGCGGACAGCGGCGAGCTGGCCCGCCAGCTCGTGGTCACCGGGCACACCGCGGCCTCGTTCGCCTGGTCGCACCAGTTGCCGGAGCTGCAACGCCTGACCGACGACGAGCTGGCGGCGGTGGCCTTTCCGGGCACGCCCGCCGCCCAGTGGCCCCGGGCGTCGATGTACTGGGCCGGCTTCCAGGGCACCCGCCACCCGGAGGTGGTGGCGAACGTGATCGACTTCCTGACCACGAACGTGGCGGCCGGCCGGCTCCTCGGCGTGGAGCGCGGCCTCAACGCCAGCAAGCAGGTGCGCTCGTTCGTCGCCGGCGAGCTGACCGACCGGTCCGAGAAGCGGATGGCCGCGCTCGGCGCCGAACTGGACGGGCTGGCCGGTCCGTCACCCGCGCCGCCGCCCAAGGGCCACGCCAAGGTCCGCACCCTGCTGATCGACGCGGCCGAGAGCATCCGCGGCAAGCGCTCCGGCGCCCGCACCGCCACCTCGCGCTTCATGGCCCAGGCCAACGCCGCCCTGGCGAGCTGACCCGCCCGCCGCGCCCGACCGACCGCCCTGCCCGGCGATCATGAGGTTGGCGGCGACAAATCGGACGCGGCGCACCGCCAACTTCATGATCAGCCGGGGCGGGCGGGCCCGGGGGTCAGCGCGGAGGGCGGTTGCGGCGTCCGCGTGTGAGCAGCAGCACCAGCAGCACGATGCCGCCGACCACCACGAGGCAGCAGAGCAGGCCGAGGAAGCCGAACCCGCCGCGGCCGCGCCGGCGCGCCGCCTCCACCACGATCTCGCCGGTGCCCGACGACGCCCAGGCCGCGACCGGCACGAACACCGAGAGCACGACCGTACCGAGGACCGCGCCCAGGCGGCCCCACCACTTGTTCCATGCAGACATGCCCCCCATCCTCGCCGAGACCCGCAACCGGGGCACGGCGGATGAGGGCGGATGTCGCCGGACACGGCGAAGGGCCCCGGAAAGAATTCCGGGGCCCTTCGTCACGAGTAGCGGGGACAGGATTTGAACCTGCGACCTCTGGGTTATGAGCCCAGCGAGCTACCGAGCTGCTCCACCCCGCGTCGGCTCGACAACCGTAGCGCACCGACCCGGGGAGGCGCAAAACGGGTACTCAGTCCAGCCACCGCCGGACCGCCTCGACCGCCCGGCGGCTGTCCGCGTCGAACTGGGCGCGCTCGGTCGAGGTGCTCTCCCAGCCCTGCTCCCACAGCAGCGACACCACGTCACCGACGCGGACCGCCCGGATCAGGTGCACCTCGTCGCCGCCGCTCGGATCGCCGTTCGCGTCCCGGTACGGCGTCCGCGTCTCGAACAGCACCGACTCGTCGCCGTACCCGCTGTCGGGCAGCAGACGCTGCCGCACCGTCACCGGCGGCGTACCCCGGGCGGGCTGCTCGGGGCAGGCCCGCACCGCCGCGCGCAGCTCGGCCAGCGCGGCGCCGGCGCCGGCGCCGCCGGACCGGTAGATCGTGATGCTGTGCCGGTAGTTGCCCGACGGCACCTCGTCGGCCGAGGCCCCGGCCCGCCGGTACGGCAGCGACCGGGCCCGCTGCGCCACCACCCGCTCGTCGCCGGGGCTCGCGCCGCAGAGCACCGGCAGCACCGGCCCCGGGCCGAAGTAGTTGCCGGTACCGGCGTCGTTCGCGGCCGGCAGCATGAAGAACGCCCGGTCCGGGATCGTGGTCGGGGTCGCCGCGGCCGGCGGCGTGGTGGTCACGGCCGGGCTCCGCGAGCCGGGGGTACGGCCGACGGACGGCGACGGCGGGGGCGGCGACGACGGCGCGACCGAAGGCGCGACGGACGACGGCCGCGGGGTGGGCGTACCCGCGGGCGGTGGAGCCGGGTCGGGGCCCGGCCCGGCGGCGAGCACCAGCTGGCTGCCGGCCACCGTGCCCGCGACCAGCCCGGCGGCGGCCAGGACGGTCAGCGCGGCCCGGCGGCGGGCCCAGCGGTCGGCGCTGCGGCGCAGCCGGTCCGGCGCCGGCAGCACCCGCTCGTCCGTGTCGGCGGCGAGGGACCGGTAGTAGCGGTGCAGTTCAGGCGACATCGTTGACCTCCAGCTCCTCGGCGGCGACGCCGGGCAACAGCTCGGCCAGCCGGGCCCGTCCCCGGGACAGCCAGGACTTCACAGTGCCGGCGGGAACCCCGGCCTCCCGGGCGATCTCCTCCACCGGCAGGTCGACCAGGTAGTGCAGGGCGAGCGCCTGCCGGTGCCGGGGCGGGCGCTGCCGCAGCGCCCCGCCCAGCAGCACGGTGTCCTCGCCCGGCGG
>NZ_JAGPXV010000311.1:0-6938 GCF_018070405.1 Micromonospora sp. D75 | reverse complement strand
GAGCGCGCCGAGCTGGGCCGGCTGGTCGAGGCGTACCGCCTGGTGACGGTGCTCGGCGCGGGCGGCGCCGGCAAGACCCGGCTGGCCGTGGAGCTGGCCTCCGGGATCGTGGAGGACTACCCGGACGGGGTCTGGTTCGTCGACATCGCCGCGGTGACCGACCCGGGGCTCGTGGCGTTCGAGATCGCCGCCGTGCTCGGCCTCCGCCCGGAGCCCGGCCGGCCGATGCTCGACACCCTCGTCGAGTACGCGGCGCCGCGCCGGATGCTCGTGCTGCTGGACACCTGCGACGCCCAGACCGCGGCGTCGGCCGAGGTGATCAGCCGGCTGCTGGCCGGTGGCCGGGGCGTACGGGTGCTGGCGACCAGCCGGGAGTCGTTCGGCGTACCCGGTGAGGTGGTGTGGCGGATTCCGCCGCTGTCGGTGGACGAGGGGCCCGACGGTGGCAGTGACGCGGTGGCGTTGCTGCTGGACCGCACGGCGGTGGCCCGGGGCGGGCGGGCGCCGGAGGCGGCCGAGCAGGCCGACCTGCACCGGGTGGTCCGCCGCCTGGACGGGCTGCCGCTGGCCATAGAGCTGGCCGCCGCCCGGCTGCGGGTGCTCTCCGCCGGGCAGCTGGCGGAGCGGCTGGACGACATGCTGGGCACGCTCGACGCGGGACGGGAGACGGCGGAGCCGCCGCCGGTGGAGGCGGGCTGGAGCGGCAACCAGCAGGACACCGTGGACCTGGTGGCCGCGGCGACCGGCGCCGCACCGCCCACGCCGGCGAGCCGCGCGGTGCAGCGCTCGGCCAGTGAGCGGCACCTGACCATCCAGGCGACCGTCACCTGGTCGTACCGGACGCTCGGCGCGCGTTCGGCCCGGCTGCTGCGCTGGATGGCGGTGTTCGCCGGACCGGTGGACCTGCCCACCGTGCAGTGGCTGCTCGGCGAGGACCCGCTCGACCCGCTCTCGGTTCTCGTGGACAAGTCGATGGTGCTGGCCGAGCCGCACGCCTCGGGCAGCACGTACCGGATGCTCGACCCGATCCGGGCGTACGCGGCCCGGCGGCTGGTCGAGGCGGGCGAGGAGCAGAGCGCCCGGGACCGGCACGTGGACTGGTGCCGGCACGCGCTGGACCGGGCGTGCCTCGGGCCGGACGGCCGTCCGGTGACGCTCTCCCTGTACGCGCTGGATCCGCTGGCCGGTGAGTTGCGGGCCGCGCTGCGCTGGTGCGCGACCGGCGGTAGCGCCCGGGCGGGGCTGCGCCTGGCCGGCGACCTGGACCAGTGGTGGCGGGAACGCGGGCTGGCCCGGGAGGGGCGGCTCTGGCTGTTCCGGCTCTACGGCCGGCTCGCCGAGACCGGTGAGGTGATGCCGGAGGCCGAGCTGGCCGCCGCGTACCACATGCATTCGCTGCACGCGGGCGCGGACGGCGAGTTCGGCGAGGAGCTGCGGTACTCGCAGCGGGCCGAGGCGGCCGCCCGGCAGTCCGGTGACCGGGGGCTGCTGGCCCGGGTGCTGGCCGGGCGCGCCGCGCCGCTCGTCGACATGGGCCAGTTCGCCGAGGCGGAGCGGGTCTGCCGCGAGGTGATCGACTGGGCGTACGCGCAGGACGTGGTCGGGGACGCGCTGCTCGCCGTCTACAACCTGGCCGAGCTGCTCTGGCGCCGGGGCGCGCTGGACGAGGCCGCCGAGGTGCTCGCCGCGGCCCGCCCGGTCGAGGCGTCGCGGCCGGCGGAGCGGGGCGGCCGTTCGGTGGACATGCTGCTCGGGATGGTGGCGCTGGCCCGGGGTGACCTGGTGGCGGCGCACGAGCACCTGCTGGTGGCGTTGCGGTCGCGGATGAGCCACGGCTACCTGGGCCGGGCCTGCGACACGATCAACGCGATAGCGGTGCGCTGCGCGCTGGCCGGGGACGCGCTCTCCGCGGCCCGGCTGTTCGGCGCGGCGCAGGCCACCCGGTCGAACCTGCGGGCCACGCCGGGGATATACGGCCCGTACTGGGCGGCCCGGCAGGCGGAGCTGCGCCGGGTGCTCGGCGACGAGGCGTTCGACGCCGCCTACGGCGCCGGGGCGGGGCTGCGGCTGGACGAGGTGGCGGCGCTGGCCCTGCATGTCGAGCACCCGGACCTGGCCGCCGACTCGCCCCGGTTCGGCGTTCCCGCGCAGGGCTCCTGGCCGGCGTTCCAGCCGCGCAGCACGGCGGGCTGAGGCGGGCGAGCCCGGGCGCGGCGGGGAGCCCGCCGTGCGGCGGACTCCCCGCGTGGTGCGTCAGGCGCGGGCGGCGGCGTGGCGTTCGGCGTCGGCCTTCATCCGGGCGGCGCGGTCGAGGTCGGCCGGGGACACGGCGGCGACCGAACCGAAGACGCTCACCGCCTGGTAGTACGTCCAGGCGAGGCTGTAGCAGGCGGGCCGGACCACCGCGTTGTACGTGGCGCAGACCCGCTTCAGGTCGGCGTAGAAGGCGTTGTCCAGACGGGCCTTGTTGGCGGAGAAGACGCCCATCGCCTTGTGGTTGCGGTAGCCGAAGTCGTGCCGGTAGCAGGAGAGCTTGAAGTTGAAGCCGATCGGGTTGTCCGGGCTGGACGAGCAGTAGTCGGTGGACCAGTCGAAGCCGTACTCGGTCCAGGGGGACCGGTTCTGCCGGGCGCTGTTCCAGGCGTTGTAGCTGGACGCGCTGGTCTGCGTCCAGCTGGTCAGGACGGACAGCTTCTGCTGGGTGCTCACCGCGGCGGCGGCCGGTGTGGCCAGACCGAGCAGGGTGAGCAGGGCGAGTGCGCCGGCGGCGAGGGTGGTGGCGAGGCGACGGGACACGGGAACCTCCGCGTGGTGGTGGCCGGGATCTCCGGGTGTCGACAAGTGTCGATCAAAGGGGTGAGCTGGGGCGATGCCCCGGGGAACGGCTCGCTGACATCCGCCTGAACAGACGAATGCCCCCGGACCGGCGAGGCGGCCCGGGGGCATTCGGGGTGAATCAGCGGACGAAGCGCGGCGGGCTCGCCGGGCTCTCGTTCGCCAGCCGGTCCAGCGCGGTCACGTAGTAGGTGTACCGGGCGCCGTCGGCCGCCGTGGTGTCCACCCAGGACTGCACGGCGCCGTCGGTGGCCCGCACGGTGCCGACGAGGTGCGAGGCGTCGGCGAAGTCGCAGCGCCCGGCCAGGCCGTGCCCGTCGAACCGGTAGATCGCGTACGACGCGGCGGTGCCGAGCGGGCCCTTGCCGTCGGCCGGCTGACGCCAGCTCAGGCGTACCCCGTCCGCCTCCCGCTGGGCCTTGGTGACCACCGGGAACAGCAGCGGCTTGCGCGGCAGGTGCGTCATGGTGGGCACCAGCGCGGGGCGGGAGTAGTGCTCGGCGGCGTAGATGTCGGTGGCGCCGAGCCGGTTCGCCCGTACCTGCACCGCGGAGAAGTGCACGTTGCCGAGCACCTCCGGGTACGACCGGTTGAGCGTCAGGTGGTTCGACAGCTCCTGCGGGTTCATCCAGAACGACCCGTACGCCGGGTCACCGCTCTTGTAGTCGGCCTGGCCGATGTAGAGCTGGACCCGCGTGCCGCGCACCTGCTCGGCCCACCACGGCACGAGCCGGGCGTAGTCCGCGGCCGGGTACTGGCCGATGTACCAGTAGAGCTGCGGCACGATGTAGTCGATCCACTCCTCCTTGACCCACTTGCGGGAGTCGGCGGAGATGATGTCGTACGACTGCGAGCCGGTGGTGTCCGAGCCGTTCGGGTCGGCCGACGCGTTGCGCCAGATGCCGAACGGGCTGACGCCGAACTTCACCCACGGCTTGACCGCCTTGATCTTGGCGTTCATCTCCTGGATCAGCAGGTTGATGTTGTCCCGCCGCCAGTCGGCCTTGTCCGTGAAGCCCCTGTTGTACGCCGCGAACGTGGCGTCGTCGGGCACCTGGTAGGTGCCGCTCGGGTACGGGTAGAAGTAGTCGTCGAAGTGCACGCCGTCGATGTCGTACCGCTTGACCGCGTCCATCATCGCGGTCTGGACGAACTCGCGGACCTCGGGGACGCCGGGGTTGTAGTAGAGCCGGCTGCCGGCGACGCCGGCGGGCGGGTAGGCGAAGACCCAGTCGGGGTGCTGGCGGGCCGGGCTGTCCGGAGCCAGTTGCGACAGGTCGGCGCCGGCGCCGCCGGGCGCGGGCATGGAGACGCGGTACGGGTTGAACCAGGCGTGGAACTCCAGGTTCCGCTTGTGTGACTCGTCGACCAGGAAGGCCAGCGGGTCCCAGCCGGGGTTCTTGCCGCGTACGCCGGTCAGGTACTCCGACCACGGCTCGTACGGCGAGGGCCAGAACGCGTCGGCGGTCGGGCGGACCTGGACCACGACGGCGTTGTGGTTGAGCTTCTGGGCCAGGTCGAGCCAGGCCAGGTATTCGGCCTTCTGCTTGGCCACCTGGTCCGGCGCGGTCCAGGAGTCCTTTGTGGGCCAGTCGATGTTCGTCACCGAGGCGATCCACATGGCCCGGAACTGGCGCTTGGGGGTGGCCGGGTCGGTGACGCAGTCGGTGGAGGGGGAAGTGGCGGTGCTGGTGTCGTCGGGTGCGGCCTGCGCCGGCGTGCCGGCGACCAGCGCGCTGAGCAGCGCCGCGGCCAGCGCGGCGGCTCCGAGCCGAGTTGCCTTCATGCGGTGCGGTCCCTTCGTCGGGTCCGGGGGGACGATCGGCGGGCGGGGTTGCGGCAAGATTCGCCGCACTGCCCACGCCTCCGGTAGGAAACTTTCATCTATCCGTGTCCGGCGCAAGACCTTGACCGGTGATCGATGTCCCGCGCCGTCCGACCTCGGCCGGATCGTGACGATTCCGATACCTGCCGTGCGGGATTGGAGCGGAAAACGGCTGGGTAGCTAGCCCGGTCACAGACCGCCACCGTGGCGGCCACACGGCGGGGGAGGTGATCAGATGTCGGTCCTGCGAACCAAGCCGATCGGGGACGTGCTCGCCCAGGGCGACGCCGACGGCGAGGACGGCAAGCCGGGACTGCGGCGCCGGCTCGGCGCGGTCGACCTGATGGGCTTCGGCATCGGCATCGTGATCGGCACCGGCATCTTCACGCTCACCGGTGTCGAGGCGCGCAACAGCGCCGGGCCGGGCGTGGTGATCTCGTTCGGCATCGCCGGCCTGGTCGCGCTGCTCGCCGCGCTCTGCTACGCCGAACTGGCCAGCAGCGTGCCGACCGCCGGCAGCGCCTACACCTACGCGTACGCGACGATGGGCGAGATCGTCGCCTGGATCATCGGCTGGGACCTGCTGCTGGAGTTCGCGCTCGGCGCGGCGGTGGTGGCCCGCGGCTGGTCCGGCTACCTCGCCGACCTGTTCGGCCTGCCCAGCGCCTGGTTCGCCGAGGAGGGCAGCGTCGTCAACCTCGGCGCGATCGGCATCGTGCTGGTGCTCGGCGTGGTCGCCATCGTCGGCATCCGGGAGTCCGCCCGGGTCACCAACCTGCTGGTGCTGGTCAAGGTGGCGATCTGCGCCTTCGTCATCATCGCCGGGCTGTTCTTCGTCAAGGCGGCCAACCTCAGCCCGTTCATCCCGGCCGCCGAGCCGGCCGGCGCCGGGGACGACGGCATCAAGCAGCCGGTCACCCAGGTCATCTTCGGGCTGGAGCCCTCCGTCTTCGGTTTCGTCGGGGTGCTCACCGCCGCCGCAGTGGTGTTCTTCGCGTACACCGGGTTCGAGGCCGTGGCGAACCTGGGTGAGGAGACCCGCAAGCCCAAGCGGGACCTGCCGCTGGGTCTGCTCGGCACGCTGCTCATCTCCACGGTGCTCTACATCGGCGTCTCGCTGGTCGTGGTCGGCATGGTCAAGTACACCGAGATCGACGAGGGCGCGCCGATCGCGTCCGCGTTCCGGGCGGTCGGCGCCGGCTGGGCCGCGGTGCTCGTCTCCATCGCCGCCGTCGCCGGGCTCACCAGCGTGATCCTGGTCGACCTGGTGGCCATGGGCCGGATCGGCTTCGCCATCGCCCGGGACGGGCTCATCCCGCCCGCCATCGCCAAGGTGCACCCGCGCTGGGGTACCCCGTACCGGATCGCCGGGATCATGACCGTCGCGGTGGCGCTGCTCGCCGGTTTCCTTCCGCTGTCGGCGCTGGCCGACCTGGTCAGCATCGGCGCGCTCTGCGCGTTCACGCTGGTCGCGATCGCGGTGCCGATCCTGCGCAAGCGCCGGCCCGACCTGGAGCGGCCGTTCAAGGTGCCGTTCTCGCCGGTGTTGCCGATCCTCACCGCCGTGGCGTGCCTCTACCTGAGCCTGAACCTGTCGGTCGAGACGTGGCTGCGGTTCCTCGCCTGGATGCTGATCGGCGCGGTCATCTACTTCGGGTACGGCCACCGCAAGAACCGGCTCGCCCGCCGCGAGCACTCGGACACCCCCGAGCCCGCCCCCACCCCCTGAGGCGGGCACCGCGGAGCCCTCTCGACGCGCGGGTCGGGAGGGCTCCGCCCTGATCGATCGTCAATTTCTGCAACGTTGTAACTCTCCGTGTGAAGAGGTCGTCACGTCGTCGTGAGGCGGTACAGTGCGGCCAGCGTTCACCGGGAGGACAGTTCAGTGCGGCACAGGCTCAAGGACGTCGCGGAGCGGGCCGGAGTGTCGGTGAAGACCGTTTCCAACGTCGTCAACGGCTACCAGCACGTACGCGCCGACACCCGGGCCCGGGTCGAGGAGGCCATCGCCGCGCTCAACTACCGGCCCAACCTGTCGGCCCGCAACCTGCGCAAAGGGCGTACCGGGGTGATCGCCCTGGCCGTGCCCGAGCTCGACATCCCCTACTTCGCCGAGCTGGCCCGGCACGTCGTCACCGCCGCCGCCGACCACGACTGGACGGTGCTCATCCACCAGACCGGCGGCGGCTCCGAGCAGGAGCGCAAGGCCGCCAGCGGCATCGGCGACCACATGATCGACGGCCTGATCCTGAGCCCGCTCGCGCTCACCTCCGACGAC
>NZ_JAGPXV010000310.1:0-6949 GCF_018070405.1 Micromonospora sp. D75 | reverse complement strand
CGCCGGGCTGTTCGCGTACATCTCGGGGTCGTCGTTCGTGTTCCAGGACGTCTTCGGCGTCTCCGCGGCGGTGTTCAGCGTCATCTTCGGCGTCAACGCGCTCGGCCTGGTGGCCGTCGGGCAGCTGAACGCCCGGCTGCTCGACCGGTTCCCGCCACGCCGGCTGCTGGTCACCGCGCTGGCGGTCGGCCTGGTCGCCGCGGCCGGCGTGCTGAGCGGCGCGCTGACCGACGGCCTCGCGCTGACCGCGGTGGCGCTGTTCGGGTACGTCGGCGCGCTGGGCATGGTGACGCCGAACAGCACGGCGCTGGCGCTGGACGCGCACGCCCGCCACGCCGGCACCGCCGCCGCGCTGATGGGCGGCATCCAGTCGGTCGTCGGCGCGCTGGCCGCGCCCCTGGTCGGGCTCGGCGGCGAGGGCAGCGCGCTGCCGATGGCCACGGTCCTGGCCGGCGCCGCCGTCCTCACCCTGGTCACCGTCCTGACGATGACCCGCACGCGCGCTGAGCGCTGAGCGCGTTAAGAAGGGGCCCCTTCTCTACCTGAGGCGTTAAGAAGGGGCCCTTCCTTTCACGCGAAGCGGGCGGTCACCTCGGCGCGGGTGGGCATGGCGGTGGCGCCACCCGGTGACTCGCAGACCACTGCGGCCACCCGCAGCGCGAACGCCACCCGGTCCCGCCACCCGGCCGGGTCGGCCGGCTCACCGGCGGCCAGCAGCTCGGCCACCAGCGCGCCCATCACCGAGTCCCCCGCGCCGGTCGCGTCCACCGCGTCCACCTTCGGCGCGGGCACGCGCACCACGTCGTCGCCGGCGGCGACCAGCGCGCCGTCCGCGCCGAGCGTGACCACGACCGTGCTCGCGCCCAGTTCCCGCAGGTACGCGGCCACGCCCTCGACCGGCTCGTGCGGGTAGAGCACCCGCGCGTCGGCGCTGCTGAGTTTGACCAGGTGCGCGGCGGCGGCGAACTCGGCGACCACCGCGCGCAGCCCGTCCAGCGCGTCCGGGGCGGTGAGCAGCCGGGGCCGCACGTTCGGGTCGAACACCCGCAGCGCGCCCGCGATCGACCAGGCGCGGCGGGCGGCGGCGAGCACCGGCGGGTCGAGCAGCACGATCGAGCCGCAGTAGAGCACGTCCGCGCCCTCGACCAGCGCCACGTCCAGGTCGTCCGGGCCGAGCAGCGCGTACGAGCGGGGCTCGCCGTAGAAGCGGAAGTCCGGCTCGGGGCCGGCGAAGGTGGCCACCGCGAGCGCGGTCGGGGCCGGCACGGTCACCGTCCCGCTCACGTCCACACCGGCGTCGGTGAGGAAGGCGCGGATCCGTCCGGCCAGCGCGTCGTCGCCGAGCGACCCGACGAACCGCGCGTCTCCGCCGAGCCGAGCGGTCGCCACCGCCACGTTGAGCGGTCCCCCGCCGATCGCCTGCCGGTAGACGGGCTCTCCGTCGCGCTCGGCGTCGAGCAGGTCCACCAGCGCCTCGCCGAGCACCACCGCGTACCCCATCCTGACTCCCCTCGTCGTCCTACCCCGATCCTGGCGCATACCGGCGCCACCGCGCGCCGGGACCCTGGCATCGAACGGCGCCTATTGCGGGCCGCGCCCGGACGTGGTGGGATGGCGGTGCCGGGTGACGACGCGGGGGCTGCCGCGTCACCGGCCGCCGGGTCGATCCGACGCGAGGGCATCCACGGTCCGTTGGGCAACGGACCGCAGACGGTGCGCGCCCGTCGACGGCCACGGCCGCACTCCGACCGGGCGCGGGCACCGCGATCGTCGCATCCGCTCGTCGCAGCGGGGCGGGCCGAACCGGGCCACGCTCCGCGAGTCAGGAGATCCCCGTGCACCGATCCCGATCCCGTACGGCCGCGTTGCTCACCGCGGCCGCCACCCTGACCCTGGGCGCGTTCGCCCTGGTCACCAACTCCGGACCGGCGGCCGCGCACGGCGCGGCCATGACGCCGGGCGCCCGCACCTACCTGTGCTGGAAGGACGGCCTCACCGGGACCGGTGAGATCCGGCCGAACAACCCCGCCTGCTCGTCGGCGGTGGCCGAGAGCGGCGCGAACTCGCTGTACAACTGGTTCAGCGTGCTGCGCTCCGACGCCGGCGGGCGGACCGTCGGGTTCATCCCCGACGGCAAGCTGTGCAGCGGCGGCAACCCCGGCTTCAGCGGGTACGACGCGGCGCGCAACGACTGGCCGATCACCCACCTGACGGCGGGCCGGTCGATGGAGTTCCGGTACAGCAACTGGGCCCACCACCCGGGCACGTTCTACTTCTACGTGACCAAGGACAGCTGGAGCCCGAACCGGCCGCTGGCCTGGAGCGACCTGGAGGAGCAGCCGTTCCTGCAGGTGACCAACCCGCCGCAGCGCGGCGCGGTCGGCACCAACGACGGTCACTACTACTTCACCGGCAACCTGCCGTCGAACAAGAGCGGCCGGCACATCATCTACTCGCGCTGGGTCCGCTCGGACAGCCAGGAGAACTTCTTCGGCTGCTCGGACGTGACGTTCGACGGCGGTAACGGCGAGGTGACCGGGATCGGCTCGGGCGGCAGCAACCCCCCGACGACCGCGCCCCCGACCACCGCGCCGCCGACCACCGCGCCCCCGACCACCGCGCCCCCGACGACCGCGCCGCCGACCTCGCCTCCGCCGGTGACGACCAGCCCGACCATGCCGGCCGGCTCCTGCATGGCGGTGTACAAGGTGGTCACCGCCTGGGGTGGCGGCTTCCAGGGCGAAGTGACGATCATGAACCACAGCACCCGGACGTACTCCGGGTGGACCGCGAACTGGACCTGGCCCAGCGGCCAGACCATCAACCAGGTGTGGAACGGCACGTTGAGCGGCAGCGGGGCGTCGGTGAGCGTCTCCAACGCCGCCTACAACGGCAGCGTCCCGCCGGAGGGCACCACCACGTTCGGCTTCACCGCGAACTTCTCCGGCACCAACACCCTGCCGACGGTCACCTGCACCGGCAGGTGATCCCGTAACGGGAAGGGCCCTCGGGGAACACCCCGGGGGCCCTTCCTCGTCACGCTCGGGTCAGCGGACCATGCTGCCGACGACCGGCTTGGTGAGCAGCGCGGACTGGTTGCGCTGGATGCCCGGGTCGAGCGTCTTGGCCACGAAGATGGCGTGCCAGATGCAGAAGATCAGCACGGTCCACACCTTGCGGGAGTGGTCCGCCTCCTCCCGCTTGTGCTCCTCCAGCAGGCGCATCGCGTACGACAGGTCGATCAGGTCGCCCGCGCCCGAGGTGGACAGCACGTGCCGCGCCCACTCGTACATCTCGCCGCGCAGCCAGACCCGGGTCGGGGTCGGGAAGCCCAGCTTCTTGCGGTTGACGATGGCCGGCGGCACGACGCCCTGCAGCGCCTGGCGCATCGCGTACTTGGTGGCCTCGGAGCGGGGCGGCAGCTTCAGGTCGACCGGGATGCCGGCGGCGACGTTGAACACCTCCCGGTCCAGGAACGGCACCCGCACCTCCAGCGAGTGCGCCATCGAGATCCGGTCGGCCTTGACCAGGATGTCGCCGCGCAGCCAGGTGTAGAGGTCGACGTACTGCATCTTGGTGACGTCGTCCAGCTCGGTGCACTCGGCGTAGATCGGGGCGGTCACGTCGGTGTAGCGCACCGAGGGGTCGTAGCGGCGCAGCAGGTGCTGCTTCTCCTCCTCGGTGAACATCCGGGCGTTGCCGTAGTAGCGCTGCTCGATCGGGGTGGTGCCGCGCTCCAGGAAGCTCTTGCCCTTGACCCCCTGCGGAATGGCCTTGGACACCGCGCGCAGGCCCTTCTGCACGCCGTCGGGCAGGCTGTTCACCGAGTTGAGCGACAGCGGCTCCCGGTAGATCGTGTAGCCGCCGAAGAACTCGTCCGCGCCCTCGCCGGAGAGCACCACCGTGACGTGCTCGGCGGCCTTCTTCGCCACGAAGTACAGCGGCACCAGCGCCGGGTCGGCGACCGGGTCGTCCAGGTGCCAGACGATCTTCGGCAGCGCGTCGATCATGTCCTGCGGCCCGATCTTGGTCGGGATGGTGGTCACGTCGAGGTGCCGGGCCGAGTCCTGGGCCACGTCGATCTCGGAGTAGCCGGGCACGTCGTAGCCGACGGTGAAGGTGAGGATGTTCGGGTTGAACTCGCGGGCCAGCGCCACCACGGCGGTGGAGTCGATGCCGCTGGACAGGAACGAGCCGACCGGCACGTCCGAGCGCATGTGCATCCGGACGCTCTCCCGCAGCGTCTCCCGGATGTCGTGGTAGAGCCGCTGCTCGTCGGAGACCGGGGCCGGCCGGAACACCGGGCGGTACCAGCGGCGCACCTCGATCCGGCCGCCCGGGGTCCAGTTCAGGTACTCCCCCGAGCCGATCCGGCTGATCCCCTTGTGCAGCGTGCCCGGCTCCGGCACGTACTGCAGCGTCAGGTAGTGGCTCAGGTTGGCGGTGTCGATGCCCGCGTCGCCCTGGTACGCCGAGTGCGCGAACGGCAGCAGCGCCTTCTTCTCCGACGCGAGGTAGAGGCCGTCCTGGGTCTCCAGGTAGTGCAGCGGCTTGATGCCGAAGTAGTCCCGGGCGCCGAAGGCCCGCCGCTCCTGCCGGTCCCAGATGACGAACGCGAACATGCCGCGCAACTTGGTGAGCACCTGCTCACCCCAGTAGTGGTAGCCGGCGACGATCACCTCGCCGTCGCCGTTGGTGGCGAACTGGGCGCCGTAGTCGCGGATCAGCTCCTCGCGCAGCTCGATGTAGTTGTAGATCTCGCCGTTGAAGGTGAGCAGGTACCGCCCGCCCGCGTACGGCAGGGGCTCGTGGCTCAGCGCCACGTCGATGATCGCCAGGCGCTTGTGCGCGAACACACCGTCCGCGTACCGGCCGGAGGCGTCGCCGACCACCTCGACCCCGGTCTCGTCCGGGCCACGGTGGTGCAGGCACTCCAGTGCGCCGGCGATGTTGTCGCGGTGGGCGGCGGCGTCGCCGCGCGCGCTGAAGAAGGCCAGGAGTCCGCACATGGCCGCCATCTTTCCACGCGCCGGAAGCCTCCGTCGCGGCACCGCAGGCACCTCCCGCTGTCGTGCGCGCGGTACCGTCTGGACCAGCGACGAGGCTCAGGGAGGGACGGATCATGGCCGAGGAGCGGACGCGACAGGGCAAACCGGCGGACGGTACGGAGTCGCACGACCCGGACTTCCCGGAGGCGTTCCTGTCGTTCATGCGCCAGGGCTGGCGGGACACCGAACTGCCGGTCGCCCCGCGCCCGGAGGCGCCCAACCACGCCAAGCGGCGGGCCGCGCTGGCCGAGGCCTTCCCGGGCGAGACGCTGGTCATCCCCACGGGCAACGAGAAGGTACGCGCCAACGACACCGAGCACCGGTTCCGTCCGGGCAGCGACTTCGCGTACCTGACCGGCGACCTGGAGCCGGACAGCGTCCTCGTGCTGCGCCCGGGTGGCGAGTCCACGCTGTTCATGCGGCCCCGGTCGTCGCGGGTGACCGACGAGTTCTTCCGCAGCCGGCACGGTGAGCTGTGGGTGGGCCGCCGGCCGACGCTGCGGGAGAAGTCCACCGAGCTGGGCCTGCCGACGGCCGACCTGAGCGAGCTGGACGCGACGCTGGCCGAGCTGGCGCCGGGGCGTACCCGGGTGCTGCGCGGTTTCGACGCCCGGGTGGACGCGGCGGTGCGTCAGTACGACGGCGCGCGCGCCGACGGTCAGCCCGGCCGCGACCGGGAGCTGGCCATCGCGATCGCCGAGCTGAAGCTGGTCAAGGACGAGTGGGAGATCGCGCAGCTCCAGGAGGCGTGCGACGCCACGGTGCGCGGCTTCGAGGACGTGGCACGGGCGCTGCCGGCCGACCGCGGCGTCTCCGAGCGGCTGCTGGAGGGCGTCTTCGCGCTGCGCGCCCGGCACGACGGCAACGACGTCGGGTACGGCTCGATCGTCGGGGCCGGCGAGCACGCCACTGTCCTGCACTGGGTGCACAACCACGGCGCCACCCGTCCGGGTGACCTGCTGCTGATGGACATGGGCGTGGAGAACCGCAACCTCTACACCGCCGACGTCACCCGGGTGCTGCCGGTCGACGGCCGGTTCACGCCGCTGCAGCGCCAGGTCTACGACGCCGTGTACGCCGCCCAGCAGGCCGGCATCGAGATGTGCCGGCCGGGCGTGGCGTTCCGGGACGTGCACCTGGCCTCGATGCGGGTGCTGGCCGAGGCGCTGAAGGATCTCGGGCTGCTGCCGGTGAGCGTGGACGAGGCGATGGACCCGGCCTCCACGGTCTACCGGCGGTGGACGCTGCACGGCACCAGCCACATGCTCGGCATCGACGTGCACGACTGCGCCAACGCGCGCAAGGAGAACTACCGGGAGGGTCCGCTCGGCGAGGGGTACGTGCTGACCGTCGAGCCGGGGCTCTACTTCCAGCCGGAGGACGAGATGGTCCCCGAGGAGCTGCGGGGCATCGGCGTGCGGATCGAGGACGACATCCTGGTCACCGCGGACGGTCCGGTGAACCTGTCGGCCGGTCTGCCGCGGCGCTCCGACGAGGTGGAGACCTGGCTGGCCGAGCAGCGTGAGGCGGGCCCCCGCCTGCCCGGCTGAGTCCTGCGGGCCGCGATCTTCCGGCGGGCCCCACCACCGCGCCTTCACGGCAGGTGGTGGGGCCCGCCGCCGTCTGGGGGAGTTGCGGTCCGCTCACGTGGTTGGTCACCGACCGCCGATCGTGGGAGGAATGCGGGCTTTTTTCGGATACGTCTTCCTCGCGAGGAACCTTCTCATACGGTGCTGATCAGAGGCTACAACCGGTTTGTAGCTGGTCGCCCGGCCTGGGGCGGTGCGACCCGTTTGGGAAGAACCGAAAGGGCTCTCATCTCATGTCGAACGATGTAACGACACCCGACGGTGGAGCGCCGATGGCGCCTGCCCCGCGGACGAGCAAGCGGCGGGCGCTCT
>NZ_JAGPXV010000031.1:0-20191 GCF_018070405.1 Micromonospora sp. D75 | reverse complement strand
GCGCAGCAGGTAGGCGCCGGCCAGCACCAGCAGGACCGCGCCGGCGAGCGCCGGGAGGCGGAACTGCCGCAGCGTCATCCGGATCATCCGGTCACCGCCGGGTGGGCGGCGGCCCGGGACAGGTACGCCAGCACCAGCTCCTCCAGCGTGACCGGCGCGTCGTCGCGTACCGCCGGGCCCCGGACCACGACGCGGCCGGGCTCGGCCCAGACCACCTCGGCCCCGGCGGGCGCGGCGGCGGTCCGGTGGTGGGTGGCGAGCAGGTCCGTGACCGGCCCGGCCACCTGGACCCGGGCGGCGCAGAGCACGACCAGGTGGTCGCAGACCTGCGCCACGTCGCCGAGCAGGTGCGAGGAGAGCACCGCGCCGGCGCCGAGTTCCCGCACGAAGCCGGCCAGGCCGTGCATGAACTCGCGGCGCGCGAGGGGGTCCAGCGCGGCGGCCGGCTCGTCGAGGATGAGCAGGTCGGGGCGCTTCGCGGCGGCCAGCGCCAACGCCAGTTGCGCCCGCTGGCCGCCGGAGAGCCGGCCCGCCTTCTGCGCCGGATCGAGGCCGACCTCGTCGATCCGCCGCCGGGCCAGCGCCGCGTCCCAGGACGGGTTGAGCCACGCGCCCATCCGCAGGTGCTCGGCGACGGTGAGGGAGGCGTAGACCGGTGTGTCCTGGGCGACGAATCCGACCCGGGCCAGGTGCGCGGCGTCGGCGGCCGGTGGTGCGCCGAGCACCGTCAACGTGCCGGAGGTGGGCGCGATCAGCCCGCAGGCGAGTTGCAGCAGTGTGGACTTGCCGGCGCCGTTGGGGCCGACCAGGCCGACCACGTGGCCGCGCGGCACGCTCAGGTCGCAGTCGGCAAGCGCGGTGCGGCGGCCGTACCGTTTGGTCAGCCGCTCGGCGTGCAGGGCGAGTGGTGGATGCATGCGGCTCATCCTGGGCACGGCGGGACCGGCGGACATCGGTCCGGAGCACGGTCCGGCGCGCGGCCGACCCTACTTTCGGCCGGTTCGCGGCGGCCCGCGATCTCCTAGCGTGCTGGGCATGGCTGGTGAACGGATCACCCGGGTGGCGGCGACGGCGGGACTCGCCGTGGTGCTGCTCGCCGCGATCGGCGTCCAGGCGGTCGCGATCGCCGCGAGCTGGGGCCTGCGGTACTGGCTCGTGGGCGGCGCGGCCGCCGTCGTGGTCGGCGTGCTGGCTCTGGTACGCGACAGGCAGCGCGTCGTCACGGCCACTGCCGGGCTCGTCGTCGCGGCGTCGGCCGTTGCCGCCGCCCGGCTGTTCGACCTGCCCACCGAGCCGGGGCCCACGCTGGCGCTGGCGTCGGCGGTCCTGGTCGGATCGGCGGTACGCGCGTTGCCGCCGCTGCCCGCCGGCCTGATCGCCGCCGGTGGTCTCGTGGTGGCGGCCGGGGCGTGGGCGGTGGCCCGACCGGGCGCGGGCGGGTCCGGGGTGGTGGCGCTCAGCTGCCTGTGCTGGCTCGGCGGGGTCGCCACCGGGCTGAGCCTGCGGCTGCTCGACGAGCGGGCCCGCGCCACCGCCGAGCGGGTACGCCGCGACGAGCGACTGGAGCTGGCCCGGGAGCTGCACGACGTGGTGGCCCACCACGTCACCGGCATCGTGGTGCAGGCGCAGGCCGCCCACCTGGTCGGACGGCGGGATCCGGCGCGCGTCACGGAGTCGCTGGCCGGGATCGAGGAGGCCGGCGGCGAGGCGCTGCGGGCCATGCGCCGCGTGGTGGGGGTGCTGCGCGACACCGATGACGCGCCGCCGGCCTCGGCCGGTACCGAGCAGATCGAGGAGCTGGTCGAGCGGTTCCGCCGGCAGGGCCCGCCGGTGCGGCTGCGCCTACCGGGGGAGACGGCCTGGCCGCCGGAGGTCACCAGCACCGTGCACCGGATCGTCCGGGAGGCCCTGACGAACGTGGCCCGTCACGCCCCGCACGCCGGGCAGGTCACTGTGGACGTGGCGCGGGAGCCGGACGCGGTGGTGGTCGAGGTGACCGACGATGCGCCCGGCGGGCCCGCCGAACACCGGGGCGGATACGGCCTGGTCGGCCTGCGTGAGCGCGTCGAGGCCCTCGGCGGGACGCTGCGCGCCGGCCCCCGCCCCGACGGCGGATGGTCGGTGCGGGCCTCCGTGCCGTGCGGGAGGCCGTGATGGCGATCCGGGTGCTGCTCGCCGACGACCAGGCGATGGTCCGCGGCGGGTTGCGGCTCATCCTGGAGGACCAGCCCGACATCACAGTGGTCGCCGAGGCGTCTGACGGCGTCGACGCGGTCGCCCAGGCCCGCCGGCTGCGCCCGGACGTCTGCCTGGTGGACATCCGGATGCCGCGGCTCGACGGCCTCCAGGTGACCCGGGCGCTCGCCGGGCCCGAGGTGGCCGATCCGCTGCGGGTCGTCGTGGTCACCACGTTCGACCTGGACGAGTACGTCTACGGCGCGCTGCGCGGGGGAGCGGCCGGGTTCCTGCTCAAGGACGCCGGTCCGGCGCTGCTGGTGGAGGCGGTGCGGGCGGCGCACCAGGGCGACGCGCTCGTGTCCCCGTCGGTGACGGTCCGGCTGCTGCGGCACCTGGCCCCGCCCGCCCCGCCCCGCGACGAGCGCCGCCCAGCGCTGTCCGAGCGGGAGATCGAGGTGGTACGCGAGATCGCCCGGGGCCGTACGAACCTGGAGATCGGCGCGGAGCTGTTCATCTCGCTGAGCACCGTGAAGAGCCACGTCTCGGCCGTGCAGACCAAGCTCGGCCTGCGCAACCGTACCGAGATCGCGGTCTGGGCGTGGGAGCACCGCGTGGTCGACTGAACCGTTGGCGGACGCCATACCGTACGTTGTACGTTAGTGGCCGTCGTCAACGGAGGGGGACAGACGTGGAACACGCGATCCTCGCGGAGGGCCTGCGCAAGCGGTACGGGGACAACATGGCGCTGGACGGATTCGACCTGCGCGTGTCACCGGGCACCGTGTGCGGGCTGCTCGGCCCGAACGGCGCGGGCAAGACCACAGCCGTCCGCATCCTCGCCACGCTGCTGCGCTTCGACGCCGGGCGGGCCGAGGTCGCCGGCTACGACGTGGCCGGGCAGGCCGACCGGGTGCGCCACCGCATCGGTCTGGTCGGCCAGCATCCGGCGGTGGACGAGGCGCTGAGCGGCCGGGAGAACCTGGTCATCTTCGGCCGCCTGTTCCACCTGGGCCGGGCCGGGGCGAGACGGCGGGCCGGCGAACTGCTCGACCGGTTCGGGCTCGCCGACGCCGCCGATCGGCCGGTACGCACGTACTCCGGTGGCATGCGCCGCCGCCTCGACCTGGCCGCCGGGATGATCCTCGCGCCGTCGGTGCTGTTCCTGGACGAGCCGACCACGGCGCTGGACCCGCGCGGGCGCAACGAGGTGTGGGAGGCGGTACGGGACCTGGTGCGCGGCGGCACCACGGTGCTGCTGACCACGCAGTACCTGGACGAGGCCGACCAGCTCGCCGACCGCGTCTGCGTGCTCGACGCTGGGCGGGTGATCGCCGAGGGCACCCCGGACGCGCTCAAGTCCCGCCTGGGCGGCGACCGGATCGAACTGGTCGTCCGCGACGCCGCCGACCTCGCCACCGCCGCGCGCCGGCTGCGCGCGGTGGCCCGCTCCGAACCGGCTGTCGATCTGGACCGGCGGGCGGTCAGCGCCCAGGTCGGCGAGCGGGCCGGTGCGCTGACCGAGGTGCTGCGCGCACTCGACGCCGACGGCGTGGGCGTGGCCGACGTGGCGCTGCGCCGGCCCACACTGGACGAGGTGTTCCTCCAGCTCACCGCCACGTCCTCCGCCGCCCGCACCGGCGTGGAGGTGACCGCGTGACCGCGACGGTGAATCCGGCCCGCCGTGCGTCGCTGGCCGGTGACGGCCTGACGTTGACCGGGCGTGCGCTGGCGCACTGGCGGCGCGAGCCCGGTCCGCTGATCGGCTCGCTGGGCTTCGACATCCTGATGGTGCTGATGTTCGCGTACCTGTTCGGCGGCGCGCTCCAGGTGCCGGGCGGCGGCAGTTACCGCGAGTTCCTGATGCCCGGCATGTTCGCCATGACCATGGTCTTCGGCATCAGCATGACCACCATGGCGGTCTCGGCGGACCTGGACCGCGGCGTCACCGACCGGCTGCGGTCCATGCCGGTGTCGCGGCTGGCGCCGCTGCTCGGCCGCGCTGTCGCCGACCTGATGTTCGCCGTGGTGACGCTCGCCGTCATGCTGCTCGTCGGCCTGGCCGTCGGGTGGCGGGCACGCGGCGACCTCGGCGACACGCTCACCGCGTTCGGGCTGATCCTGCTGCTGCGGATCGCGCTGGTCTGGGTGGGCGTCTTCCTCGGCCTGACCGTGCAGGGACAGAGCGCGGTCACGGCCGTGCAGACGCTGGAGTTCCCGCTCGGTTTCCTGTCCAGCGCGTTCGTGGCGCCGTCCACCATGCCCGCGTGGCTGGGCGCGGTCGCCGAGTGGAACCCGCTGTCCGCCACCGTCGGCGCCACCCGGGAGCTGTTCGGCAACCCCGGCTGGGGCGGCGACTCCTGGGTGGCCGCGCATCACCCGCTGCTGGCGGTGCTCTGGCCGCTGGCGCTGATCGCGGTGTTCCTGCCGCTGTCGCTGCGCCGCTACCGGGCGCTCAGCCGCTGAGCCGGACCCCGGGGGCGGCCGTGCGTCGCCCCCGGGGCACGGGTCACGGCCCGGTGAGCACGACCAGCTCGCCGGTGGTCCGGGTCATCGCGACGTACCGGTCCACCGCGCCGGAGATGCCGTCGCCGAAGGACTCCGGGTCGACCAGCACCACCAGGTCGAACTCCAGCCCCTTCGCCAGCTCCGGCGTCAGCGACCGGACCCGGTCGGTCGCCGGGAACCCGGGATCGCCGATGACGCACGCGACGCCCTCGGGATGGGCGGCGAGCCAGCCGTCCACCACCGCGCGCAGCTCGGCGCGGTCGCCGTACCGCACGGGGGCGCCGTCGCGGATGGACGTGGGCACGTTGGCGTCCGGGAGCACGGCCCGGATCACCGGCTCGGCCGCCGCCATCACCTGCGCCGGGGTGCGGTAGTTGACGGTCAGCGTCGCCACCTCGACCCGGTCGAACCCGGCCCGCGCCAGCCGCTGCGGCCACGACTCGGTGAACCCGTGCCGCGCCTGCGCCCGGTCGCCGACCACGGTGAAGCTGCGCGACGGGCAGCGCGCCAGCAGCATCTGCCACTGCGCGTCGGTCAGCTCCTGCGCCTCGTCCACCACGACGTGCGCGAACGGCCCGGCCAGCAGGTCCGGATCGGCCACGCTCAACGCGCTGGAGTCGACCAGGCTGGTGCGCATGTCCTCGCCGTACAGCATGGTCATCAGACCCTCGCCGTCGTCGTAGGCGTGCGACGCGATCAGCGCGTCGACCACCGTGTCCATCTCGGCGCGCTGCGCGGCCAGCACCGCCTCGTCGCGGCGCCGCCGCAGCGACGCCTCCGGGTCGCCGACCCGCCGCCGGGCCGCGTCCAGCCACGGCAGGTCCGCGGCCGTCCAGGCCCGGGCGTCGGCCCGCCGCAGCGTACGGATCTCCTCGACGCTCAGCCAGGGCACGCACCGGCGCAGGTAGGCCGGCACCGACCACAGGTCGGCCACCACGTCGAGCGGGTCGAGCAGCGGCCACGCCCGGCCGAACGCGGTCACCAGTTCCCGGTCGCGTCCCAGTGCCCGGCGGACCGCCTCCTCCGGCTCGTCCCCGCGGTACTTCTCCACCAGGATCGTGAGCAGTTCCTCCCACACGTCGTCGCGGGCCTCGTTGTGCCCGACGCCCGGGCCGGCCGCCTCGAACGCCGTCGCCCAGTCGTCGGCGGTCAGCCGCAGCTCGGCGTCCCCGACCCCGACAGTCATCCCGGTCGCGGGCGGCTCCTCGTAGAACCGGACCGCGGCGTCGACAGCCCGCACGACGTCCGCCGACGCCTTCAGCCGGGCCACCTCCGGGTCGGTCTCCGGCGCCGCCGCCGCGCCCTCCGGCACCAGGTCGGCCAGGGTGCAGATCTGCACGTCCTCCTCGCCCAGGCTGGGCAGCACGTCGGAGACGTAGTTCAGGTACGGCTGGTGCGGCCCGACGACGAGGACCCCGCCCCGGCGCTCGCCGAGGCGCGGGTCGGCGTGCAGCAGGTACGCGGTGCGGTGCAGCGCCACCACCGTCTTGCCGGTGCCGGGACCGCCGTCGACCACCAGCGCGCCCCGGGAACCGGCCCGGATGATCGCGTCCTGGTCGGCCTGGATGGTGCCGAGCACGTCACGCATCCGCGCCGACCGGGTCGCGCCCAGGCTGGCGATGAACGCCGACTGGTCGTCCAGCGCGGCGTGCCCGGCCAGAGCGTCGGCGGTGAACACCTCGTCCCAGTAGTCGGTGATCCGCCCTCGGCTCCACCGGTACCGGCGGCGGCTGACCAGGCCCATCGGGTCGGCGTGGGTGGCGCCGAAGAACGGCTCGGCGGCGCGGGAGCGCCAGTCCAGCAGCAGTCGGCCGCCCGCGCCGTCGGTCAGGCCGAGTCGGCCCACGTACACCGGTTCGCCGCCGTCCGCGCCGACCATCCGGCCCAGGCACAGGTCCAGGCCGTAACGGCGCAGCGTACGCAGGCGCGCGCTCAACCGCCGGACCTCCTCGTCCCGGTCGACGGCCTGCCGGCCCCGGCCGCCGGCGGACCGGCGCGTCGCGTCGAGCCGGTCGGTCAACTCGGCGATCGAGCGGCGCAGGCTGTCCGCGATGGCGGCGAAGTGCCGCTCGTCGTCGGCGATCAGGTTCGGGTCGGCCTTGGCCGACAGACGTTCGGGAAGATCGAAAACGCTCGTGGCAGGCAGATTCAACTCGTCTCCGATCACGGGCACGGCCGAGCCTCCGCTCTTCGCGGCTTTTCGAATGCCTCGGCAATGGGTTACGGCCGGCAATTCTGCGCCACCACCCGGGGCTTGCCGCAAGACCGGGGGTGCGCTATATGTTGGTAGTGGCGGGAGAACCCGCCATTCTTTTTGCCCGAACAATTCTCGCGGCTTTTCCCGGCGTCCCGCCGACGGCCCGCGAACGGCGTGGCCGGTAGGATGACGGCACCATGTCGAAGGAGCGCCGGCGCAAGGCCGATCCCGCCCGCAGCCTGGCCCTTCTGTGGCGCACCCGGGAGCCGGCCAGCCGCGGCGCCGGTCCCGGCCTCAGCGTCGACCGGATCGTGCGCACCGCGATCGAGATCGCCGACGCCGAGGGCATCGACGCGCTCACCATGCGCCGGGTCAGCGAGGCGCTCGGCGTGGGCACCATGTCCGTCTACACGTACGTGCCGGGAAAGGCGGAACTGCTCGACGTCATGGTGGACGCCGTTCTCGGTGACCTCCCGCGCCCGGCCGACGTGCCGGGTGGCTGGCGGGGCCGGCTGGAACGGATCGCGCGGGACAATCTGGCCCTCTACCGGTCCCACCCGTGGCTGTTGCGCGCCGAGACGACCCGGCCGGTGCTCGGCCCCAACGTGCTCGCGAAGTACGACTACGAACTGCACGCCGTCGCGGACATCGGGCTCGACGACGTGGAGATGGACGCGGTGCTCACGCTCGTGCTGGGGCACGCCAAGAGCGCGGCGCGGGCCGCGCTGGACGTGGCCGAGCTGGAACGTGAGACCGGGATGACCGACGACCAGTGGTGGCAGACGCACGGGCCCTGGCTGGAGAAGTTCATGACCGTCGGCAGTTTCCCGCTCGCCGCGCGGGTCGGCACGGCCGCGGGCATGGCGCACGGCGCGGCGTACGGGCCGGACCACGCCTTCGAGTTCGGTCTGCAGCGGGTGCTCGACGGCATCTCGGTGGTGGTCGCCGAACGTGCCGCGGGTGAGCCGGAGCCCGGGAATGCCTTGTAATCCTACTAGTTAAGTAGGAAACTCTCCCCATCGATCGGCTCCGGCCGGTCGATCACCCTCGCCTCCGGCTGCCCTCCTTCGCCCGCGCGTACCCGTAGGAGCCCTTCATGAGCAACGCGCCCACGCCACCCGAACCGCCCACCGCAGGCCACTCCCGGCTCGCCCTCAACGAGGACTGGGCCGCCACGATCCTCGGCCTCGCGCTGCTGCTCCTGGTGCTGGCCGGCGCCATCCCCGCCGGGCTGGTGCCGTGATGGCCGCCGCCCCGGAACCCGCCGTCCGCAGCACCACCGCCGGGCCGCCCGCGGACTCCACAGCGGACGCCCCACCCCGGGCCGACCTGCGCTCCGGCGCGTTCTGGGCCTGGACCGCCGTGGGTCTGCTGGTGGTGCTCGGGCTGGCCGCGCTCACCCGCTACCTGGAACAGAACGTGCCGGTCTGGGCCGAGGGCAGCGCGATCGAGGAGGTGGCCGCCGCGATCGAGTACCCGGTCTACGCGATCCTGCTCGGCCTGCTCGGCAACCTGGTCGTCACCGTGACCGGCCTGCGCGACCGGATCTCCGCCGCGTTCCGGACCGAGTTCTTCATCAAGACCGGCCTGGTGCTGCTCGGCGCCTCGATCAACCTCGCCGTCATCGCGAGCGCCGCCGGCCCCGCCATCGCCCAGGCGCTGCTCCTGATCAGCGGCGTCTTCCTGTTCACCTGGTGGCTGGCCGGACGCTTCGGCCTGGACGACAAACTGCGGGCGCTGCTCGCCTCGGCCGTGTCGATCTGCGGCGTCAGCGCCGCCATCGCCGCCGCCGGCGCGGTGCGGGCACGCCGGGAACAGCTCGCGTACACGGCCAGCCTGGTCATCGCGTTCGCGTTGCCGTCGATCTTCCTGCTGCCGTGGCTGGCCGACGTGCTCGGCCTCTCCGACGCGGTCGCCGGTGCCTGGATCGGCGGCAACATCGACACCACCGCCGCCGTCACCGCGGCGGGCGCGCTCGCCGGTGAGGACGCGCTCCAGATCGCCAGCATCGTCAAGGTCACCCAGAACGCGCTGATGGGCGTGGTCGCGGTGGCGCTCACCGCGTACTTCGCGCTGCGCGTGGAGCGCCGTCCGGACACCCCGCGGCCGGGGCTCGGCGAGCTGTGGCGTCGGTTCCCGAAGTTCGTCCTCGGGTTCGTCGCCGCCTCGGTGATCGCCACCTGGTACCTCGACGTCGCCGGGGCGGACGGCAAGGCCACCATGGCGATCGTCACCGACCTGCGGGTCTGGTTCCTCATCCTGGCCTTCGTCAGCATCGGCCTGGAGGTCCGCGTGTCGTCGCTGCGCGAGGCCGGCTGGCGGCCGGTCACCGTGTTCGGCGCGGCCACCGTGTTCAACCTGGTGCTGGCGCTCGGACTGGCCTCGGTGCTGTTCCACGGCTTCACGGTCTGACCGGCTGGACCTGGGCTCGTCGAGCTGGCCGGTGGTGTCCCGGGCCCGGCACGTCGCGGTGCACCTGCTCGGGCACGGCCAGCACGAGGTGGCCCGGAGGTTCGCCGCCAGCGGGATCGACAGGTTCGCCGAGCCGACCCGCTGGCGGCCCGGCCCGGAAGGGGTGCCGGTCCTCGACGACACACTGGCCTGGCTGCTGTGCCGGGTGGTGGACCGGGTCGTCGTCGGGGACCACGCCGTCGTGCTGGCCGAGCCGGAGCTGCTGCGGCACGCCGACGTCGGGTCGCCGCTGCTCTACCACCGGGGCCGGTACGCGGGCCTGGCCGACACGACCGACCCCGGCGACCGCCGCTGCGCCGCCTGACCGACCGTCGCTATCGTGGCCGCGTGATCACCTGCGTCGTGCACTACACGATCGACCCCGCACAGATCGAGGCGTTCGAGCGCTTCGCCCGCACCTGGATGCGGCTGGTGGCACGGCACGGCGGCGTGCACCACGGCTACTTCCTGCCCGCCGAGGGCGCCAGCGACCGGGCCGAGGCGCTGTTCAGCTTTGAGAGCCTGGCGGCGTACGAGCAGTACCGGGCCCGGTTCGGAGTGGACCCGGAGTTCGTCGCCGCCGACCGGATCCGCGACGAGTCGGGCTGCGTCCTGCGGTACGAGCGCACGTTCATGCGCCCGCTCCTGCCCACCGACTGACACCCCGGCCGGCCCGGCTACCGAGGCGGGTTCGGGCCCTCCGCTGCTGCGGCGTAGCGGCGGGCCAGGCGGGCGAACGCCTCCCGCAACTCGGGCGGCCCGACCACCTCGATGTCGGCGTCGTAGCGGCCGAGCAGGGCGGCCAGCCCGGCCCACGACCAGCCGCCCTGGGTCAGACGGCAGCGATCGGGCCCCAGCTCCTCGACGATGCCGTCGCGGGTCCACGCGGAGACCGTCCGGGCGGGCAGGTCGAGGATCACCTCGCCCCGGCAGGGCCAGTCACCCGGCCCGGTGGCGCCCTTGAACCGGCCGGCGATGTACGCCGCGACGTCCCCGCCGGGCAGCTCGCGGGGCGTGAACCGGGGGCCGGTGGGCGTACGCGGGCTGATCCGGTCGACCCGGAACGTGCGCCAGTCGTCGCGGTCCAGGTCCCAGGCCACGAGATACCAGCGCCCGCCCCAGGTGACGAGGTGGTGCGGCTGCGCGCGGCGCGGCGGCGCGTCGGGAGCGGACGCCGACACCGAGTCGTAGTCGAAGCGCAGCTCCTCCCGGGCGTGCACGGCGGCGCTGAGTGTCATCAGCAGTCCCGGCTCCACGCGGGCCGCGGCGGGCGTGCCGGCCCGTTCCACGGCGATCACCCGCAGCGCGTCGACCCGGTGGCGCAGCCGGGGCGGCATCACCTGCCGGACCGTGGTCAGCGCCCGCGCGGCGGCCTCCTCGATGCCGGTCACGCCGGTGGCGGCGGTCTGCAACGCCACGGTCAGCGCGACCGCCTGCTCGTCGTCGAAGAGCAGCGGCGGCAGCGCCGAGCCGGCGCCGAGACGGTAGCCGCCGTCCGGGCCCTTGGTGCTCTCGATCGGATAGCCCAGCTCGCGGAGCCGGTCGACGTCGCGGCGCACGGTACGCGCGCTGACCCGTAACCGTTCGGCGAGCAGCGCGCCCGGCCAGTCCCGGCGGGCCTGAAGCAGGGACAGCAGGGAGAGCAGTCGCGCGGAAGTCGTCGGCACGACATGCATTCTGCCCGCAGAAGAGGACACATCCTGACCGCTATGCCTGCGAGTGTGGGCCCGTACCCGATCAGGACCGGAAGGAACCGATGACGATGACCGGCACCACCACGACCCCCACCACCCTGGACGCCGAGCGGGCCGACCTGCTGGCCGAGCTGGCCGAGGCGCGGAACATGCTGATCAACACGGTGCGCGGCCTCACCGACGAGCAGGCCGGGCAGAAGCCGACGGTCAGCGCGCTCTGCCTGGGTGGGCTGATCAAGCATGTGACGTCCACCGAGGAGGCGTGGCTGCGATTCGTGGTCGAGGGCCCGTCGGCGATGTCCTTCGCTCTGCCCGAAGGCGTCACTTGGGAGGACTTCATGGCCGGCAAGGCCCGCGAGCTGCCGCAGTGGGCGATCGAGCGGGGGCGGGACTTCCAGATGCTGCCCGGGGACACGCTGCCGGCCATCCTGGACCGCTACGCGCGCGTCGCCGCCCGTACCGAGGAGATCGTGGCCGGCGTCGAGGACCTGTCGGCGACCTGGCCGGTGCCGGACGCGCCGTGGAACGAGCCGGGCTCGGTCCGCAGCATCCGGCGGGTGCTGATCCACGTCATCGCCGAGACCACCCAGCACGCCGGGCACGCGGACATCCTGCGCGAGAGCATCGACGGGCAGACCACCACCTGAGCCGGCCGGGGCACCGGCGCCGCGGGGCGCCGGTGCCGGCCCGGCCGTCAGCCGGTCGCCGCCCGGCCCATCCGGGTGACCGCCTCGGTGAGCACGGCGGGGGAGGTGGCGAAGTTGAGTCGGACGAATCCGGCGCCGCCGGCGCCGAAGACGTGCCCGGAGCTGAGCGCCACGCGGGCCCGGTCGAGGAACATCCGCGCCGGCCCGGCCAGGTCGCTCGCCACGCCCGGGCCGTCGCCCGCCTCGGTGGGCACGCCGAGGGCGCGGCAGTCCAGCCAGGCCAGGTATGTGCCCTCGGGCGGCTGCCACGACACCGCCGGCAGGTGGTCGGCCAGCAGCGACCCGAGCAGCGCCCGGTTCGCGTCCAGGCCGTCGAGCAGCCGGTCCAGCCACGGCCCGCCGGCCCGGAACGCGGCGGTGTGCGCGAGCACGCCGACGTGGCTCGGGCCGTGGCTCACCTCCTCCGGCATCCGGGCCAGGTCGTCGGCGGCGTCCGGCCCGGCAACGGCCAGCGCCGCCTTGAGCCCGGCGAGGTTCCACGCCTTGGACGCCGACAGCAGCGCGAACGCGTTCTGGGCGCCGGGCACCGTCAGGTACGGGGTGAACCGCGCACCGGGTAGCGCCAGCGGCGAGTGGATCTCGTCGGAGACCACCCGGACGCCGTGCCGGGCGGCCAGCTCCGCGACGGTGGCCAGCTCGTCGGGCCGGTGCACCACGCCGGTCGGGTTGTGCGGGTTGCAGAGCAGGAACGCCGGCCGCTCGCCGATCGCACGAGCGCGCCGGAACGCCTCCTCCAGCGCGGCCGGGTCGAGCCGCAGGTCCGCGCCGAGCGGCGCCTCGAGCACCTGCCGGTCGGCGTGCGTGACGAACGCGTAGAACGGCGGGTAGACCGGCGGGGTGACCACCACCGCGTCGCCCGGCCCGGTGACCAGGCGCAGCACCTCGACCGTGCCCATCATGACGTCGGGCACCAGCGTGGTCCGGCCGACCGGGAAGTCGGCCCAGCCCCACCGCTGCGCGGCGAACCCGCCGACCGCCTCGGCGTACCCGGTGCCGTACGCGTAGCCGGTGTCGCCCAGGTCGACCGCCCGGCGCAGAGCCTCGGCCACCGGCGGCGCCAGCGGCACGTCCTGCTCGGCGACCCACAGCGGCAGCACGTCCGGCGGGTACAGCCGCCACTTCACGCTGGTGCGTGCCCGGAGCTGGTCGAGTGTGAGCTGGGTGAGCGGGTTGCCGTCGTCGGCGGAAACGACCATGCGGCTCACCCTAGGCGCGTCCTACCATCGCCCGATGGCCCACCCGGCGTACCCGCTGCGCACGACCCGGCTGCTGCTGCGCCCGGTGACGCTCGACGACCTCGACGACGTGCACGCCTGGCAGCGCCGCCCGGACGTGGTCCGCTGGATGGCGGGTGCCGCCCCGCGTACCCGGGCGGAGTCCCTGGCGTCGGTGACCGCGATGGCCGGCGAGGACGCGCTGCGCGCGGAGGGCGACTGCCTGACGCTCGCCGTGGTGCGCGACGGGCGAATGATCGGCGCGGTCGAGCTGGTGTGGCGCAGCGCCGCGGACCGCACCGCCGAGCTGGGGTACGTGTTCCACCCCGACCACGGCGGCCGGGGGCTGGCCACGGAGGCGGCCGGGGCGCTGCTGGACTGGGGTTTCGGCGAGTTCGGGCTGCACCGGGTGGTGGCCCGCTGCCACGCGGACAACGAGCCGTCGGCGCGCCTGATGGCCCGGCTCGGGATGCGGCGGGAGGCGCGGCACGTGCGCAGCTACCGGTTCCGGGGCGGGTGGGCAGACCAGCTCGTCCACGCGATCCTGGCCGACGAGTGGCGTGGCCGCTGAGCGGCCGGATCAGGAGACGGTGACGGGATCGCCGACGCGGATCTCGCCGGTGGTCACCGGTACCAGCCGGATGCCGAACCAGGTCTTGCCGTCGTGGCGCCGGTGCCGGGCCAGCGTGCGGATGGGTTCCTTCCCGCTGGCGAGGGTCTGCGGGTCGATGAGCGTCACCGAACAGCGGTCGCAGCGTTCGGAGACCCGGAAGTCGACGGCGCCGATGCGCACCCGTGTCCAGCCGTCCTCGGCGAACGGCTCGAACGGCCCGTCGAGCACCACAGTGGGCCGGAACCGGGCCATCGCCAGCGGCTCCGGGGCCGGTTCGCCGCGTTCCAGCGCGCCCTCGACGATCCAGTCCCGCAGCCGCCGCAGCGACGGCGCCGTGGCGACCAGCAGCGGTCCGGCGTCGGAGAGGTTCAGCGGGTCACCGGGCCGGCCGCCGTGCTCGGCCGACATCGGGCGGCGGCGCGGGTCGTCCAGCCAGGCCAGCCGCACCGGACGGCCCAGCCGCGCGGAGAGCCAGTCGTGAGCCTCGTCGGCGGCGAGCCGGACCGTGTCCAGCCGGGACACGTCCGTCGGGACGAGCGGCCCGTCCACCGGCTCGGCGACTGTCAGCGACGACCCGTCGCGGGCGGTGAGCGTGAGCGACCCGGGCCCGGGCGCGGCGGTCAGGCCGAGCAGCGCCGGCAGGGCGGTCGAGCCCACTTTGCCGCCGTCGGGGCGCAGCACCACCCAGCGGCGGTCGTGACGCAACCCCCACGGCTCGACCACGGCCCGGTCGACGTCGACGCCGCCGAGGGACTTGACCGGATACAGGTGGGCCGAGACCAGACGCGTCATCGCCGCTCAGCCGATCTTCGGGGTGGCGCGGTCGATGATCGCGGACAGGTCCAGTCCGCCGGGTAGCGTCCCGTACGCCTGGCCGTGGTCGCCGCCGAGCCGGGACGCGCAGAACGCGTCGGCGACCGCGGGGTGGCCGTGGCGTACCAGCAGCGCGCCCTGCAGCACCAGCGCCAGCCGCTCCACCACGCGCCGGGCGCGCAGCTCCAGGTCGGTGTGGTCGGCCAGCTCGTCGCGCACCCGGCGCACCGCGGCGTCCAGTCGCGCGTCCGCGCCGGCCGCGGCGGCCACCTCCGCCTCGTACGCGGCGAGGACCTGCGGTTCCCGGGTGAGCGCGCGCAGCACGTCCAGCGCGGCGACGTTGCCGGAGCCCTCCCAGATCGAGTTCAGCGGCGACTCGCGGAACAGCCGCGGCATGCCGGACTCCTCCACGTAGCCGTTGCCGCCCAGGCATTCCAGCGCCTCGGCGGCGTGCCCCGGCCAGCGTTTGCACACCCAGTACTTGCCGACTGCGAGGGCGAGGCGCTTGAACGCGGTCTCGCCGTCGTCGCCGCGCGCCGACCGGTCGGTCGCCCCGGCCAGCCGGATCATCAGCAGGGTCGCGGCCTCGGACTCCACGGCCAGGTCGGCCAGCACGTTGCGCATCAGCGGCTGGTCGAGAAGGTAGCTGCCGAACGCCCGCCGGTGGGTCGCGTGGTGCACGGCGGTGGTCACGCCGTGACGCATCCCGGCCGCCGCGCCGATCACGCAGTCGAGCCGGGTCAGGTTGACCATGTCGATGATGGTGCGCACGCCCCGGCCCTCGTCGCCGACGCGCCACGCCACCGCGTGCTCGTACTCGACCTCGGCGGAGGCGTTGGAGCGGTTGCCGAGCTTGTCCTTGAGCCGCATCAGCCGCATCGGGTTGCGGGCGCCGTCGGGCAGCACGCGGGGGACCAGGAAGCAGGTGAGGCCGCCGGGTGCCTGGGCGAGCGTGAGGAACAGGTCGCACATGGGCGCGGAGGTGAACCACTTGTGCCCGACGAGCCGGTAGCTGCCGTCCGGCTCAGGGCGGGCGGTGGTGGTGTTGGCGCGCACGTCCGAGCCGCCCTGCTTCTCGGTCATCGACATGCCGGCGAGCAGGCCGCGCTTGGTCTGCGGCGGGCGCAGCCCGAAGTCGTACTCGCGGGTGGTGAGCAGCGGCTCGTAGCGGTCGGCCAGCTCCGGGCTGTGCCGCAGCGCGGGCACCGCCGCGTAGGTCATCGAGACGGGGCAGCCGTGCCCGGCGTCGGGCCGCCACAGGTAGAAGCCGGCCGCCCGGGCCACGTGCGCGCCGGGTCGGTCGTCGGCCCACGGCGCGGCGTGCAGGCCGTGCCCGACGGCGGTACGCATCAGCTCGTGCCAGGACGGGTGGAACTCCACCTCGTCGATCCGGTTGCCGTACCGGTCGTGGGTGCGCAGCACCGGCGGGTGCTCGTTGGCGAGCCGCCCGTGTTCGGCCGCCTCCTCACCACCGGCGAGCAGGCCCAGCTCGTGCAGCCCGGGCAGCGCCCATTCGGCGCCCTCCCGGGTCACGCCGTCGCGCAGTGCCGGGTCGTCGGCGGTGTCGTGGCCGACCATCGGGGGGACCTGGTTGACGACCTCGTGTGTGGTCACGGCGGCAACTCCCAGCGCGGTGGCGGATCGGGTCGGGGCCCGGATTGAACCACCGTTCACTCCGCACCGGCAACACCGATCGACCAGTCATTTTGGCTGGATTCGTTTGACATCATCCGGCTCGGAGACAAGACTCGCCGAAACTTTCTTTTGTCCGGGAAGTGGCAAGGGGGGCCTGTGTCCAGGAACAAGCTCGGCGCGTTCGGCGCCGCACTCATCCTCACCGTCGGCGTCCTGTCCGGATGCACCGGCGGCGAGGCGGTCGACGTCGGCGGCGGGGGGAACGCCGGCGGCGAAGGCGGAATCCTCAACGCCGCGATCGGCGGCGAACCCGACCAGCTCGACCCGCACAAGACCTCGGCCTACTACAGCTTCCAGGTGCTGGAGAACGTCTACGACACGCTCGTCGAGCCGGACGCCGACCTGAAGATGGTGCCGTCGCTGGCGACCAAGTGGACCACCAGCGACGACCAGCTCACCTGGACGTTCACGTTGCGCGAGGGCGTGAAGTTCTCCGACGGGTCGCCGCTGACCTCCGAGGACGTCGTCTACTCCTTCGAGCGGATCATCAAGGAGAAGCTGAACAACGCGTACAAGTTCGCCACCGTCAAGTCGGTCACCGGGCCCGACCCCGCGACGGTGGTGGTGACGCTCAGCGCGCCCACGCCGAACCTGCTCGCCAACCTCGGTGGGTTCAAAGGCGTCGCGATCGTGGAGAAGTCCAACGTGGAGTCCGGCAAGGTGAAGACCGCGCCGGTGGGCAGCGGCCCGTTCACGGTGGCCGGCTACACCTCCGGCGACAGCATCAAACTGGTGCGCAACGACGCCTACTGGGGTGAGAAGCCGAAGCTCGACGGCGTCACGTTCACCTTCGTCAAGGACCCCACCGTGGCGCTGCAGAACCTGCGCAGCGGCCAGGTGCAGTGGACCGACAACCTGCCGCCGCAGCAGGTCAAGTCGCTGCAGGACGGCGACGACCCGGTGGTGAAGTCGGCGGCCTCCACCGACTACTGGTACGTGGCGCTCAACGAGGCCCGCAAGCCGTTCGACAACCCCGAGGTGCGGCGCGCCATCGGGTACGCCCTGGACCGGGAGGCGATCACCAAGGCGGCGAAGTTCGGCCTGGCCACCGTCAACCAGACCGCCATCCCGAAGGACAGCGCGTTCTACTACGACTACGCGCCCTACAGCCACGACCCGGGCAAGGCCAAGCAGATGCTCGGCCAGGCGGGCGTGAGCAACCTGACCATGGACCTGATGGTCACCAGCGAGTACCCGGAGACGGTCAGCGCCGCCCAGGTCATCGCCGCCCAGCTCAAGGACGTCGGCATCACCGTGAAGATCCGTACGCTGGACTTCGCCCAGTGGCTCGACGAGCAGGCCAAGGGCAACTTCGACGGGTTCATGCTGGGCTGGCTCGGCAACATCGACCCGGACGAGTTCTACTACGCCCAGCACCACAGCGGCGGCACGTTCAACTTCCACAAGTACAAGAACCCGGCGGTGGACAAGCTGCTGGACGACGCGCGCACCCAGACCGACCAGGGCGCCCGCAAGCAGGCGTACGAGCAGGCGGCGAAGCAGATCGTCGACGACGCCAGCTACCTCTACCTCTACAACCCGGACGTGGTGCAGGGCTGGTCGAAGGAGGTCTCCGGCTACGAGGTGCGCACCGACCGGGCGATCCGGTTCCGGTCGGTCGCCCTGGCCAAGTGATGGCCCGCTTCGTCCTGCGGCGGGCACTCCAGTCGGCGGTCGTGCTGATCGGCGTGACCCTTGTGGTGTTCCTGCTGCTGCAACTCGTGCCGGGCGACCCGGTCCGGGTGGCGCTCGGCACCCGGTTCGACCAGGAGACGTACGACGCGTTGCGGGAACGGGCCGGCCTCGACCAGCCGCTGCCGGTGCAGTACGCCAGCTACCTCGGGCACGCGCTCACCGGTGACCTGGGGGTCAGCTTCCGCACCGGCCAGCCGGTGAGCCAGATCGTGCTGGAACGGCTGCCCGCCACGCTGTCCCTGGCCGTCACCGCGGTGCTGTTCGCGCTGCTGGTGGCGTTCCCGCTGGGCATCGTCGCGGCGGTACGCAGCGGCTCCGCCGTGGACCACGCCGCCCGCGTGTTCAGCCAGTTCGGCGTCTCGGTGCCGGACTTCTGGATGGGCATCATGGGCATCCTGCTGTTCGCCGGGGTGCTCGGCTGGCTGCCACCGTCGGGTTACGTGGCGCTGACCGAGGACCCCGGCCGGTGGGCCACCCACGTGGCGCTGCCGGCGGTCACCGTCGGCCTGGTCACCGCCTCCATCCTCACCCGGTTCATCCGCTCCTCGGTGCTGGAGGTGCTCTCCGCCGACTACGTGCGTACCGCCGAGGCGAAAGGGCTGCGCAACCGGGTGGTGATCGTGCGGCACGTGCTGCGCAACGCGCTGATCCCGGTGGTGACTGTGGTCGCCGTGCAACTGGCGAGCCTGCTCGGCGGCGTCATCGTCATCGAGGTGCTGTTCGCCTGGCCGGGCATCGGCCGGCTCACCTTCGACGCCGTGCAGGCCCGCGACTATCCCGTCCTGCAGGGCGCGGTGCTGCTGGTGGCCGCCCTGTTCCTGCTGGTCAACCTGCTGGTGGACATCCTCTACGCCCGCCTCGACCCGAGGATCACGGTCAAGTGAGCGCCACGACCGAGAGCACCGGGCGCCGTGTGCTGGACGCGCTGCGCCGCGACCCGCTCGCCGTCGGCGGCACCATCGTGCTCGTCCTGCTGGTCGTGGTGGGCGTGGCCGGCCCGTGGCTGGCCCCGGCCGGCGTCAACGACGTCGACGTGGACCAGATGCTGCGCCCGCCCAGCGGCGCGCACCCGTTCGGCACCGACGAGCTGGGCCGCGACGTGCTCAGCCGGGTGCTCGTCGCCGCCCGCGTGTCACTGCAGGTCGGCGCGGTCAGCGTCGGCATCGCGCTGGTCGCGGGCGTGACGCTCGGGCTGCTCGCCGGCTACTACCGGGGCTGGCTGGACAGCATCCTCATGCGCTGCATGGACGTGCTGTTCGCGTTCCCGGTGCTGCTGCTGGCGGTGGCCATCGTGGCGGTGCTCGGCCCCGGCCTGCTCACCGCCATGGTCGCCATCGGCGTGGTCTACACGCCCATCTTCGCCCGGATCACCCGTGCCGGCGTGCTGTCCGTACGCGAGCAGGTGTTCGTCCGGGCCGCCGTGTCCATCGGCGCGTCCGACCTGCGCATCATGCGCCGCCACGTGTTGCCGAACATCGCCGCGCCGCTGATCGTGCAGACGTCGCTGTCGCTGGCGTTCGCGATCCTCTCCGAGGCCGCGTTGTCCTTCCTCGGCCTCGGCATCCAGCCGCCCGCGCCGGCCTGGGGCCGGATGCTGTTCGACGGGCGCGGCTTCGTCACCGACGCCTGGTGGCTGGGCGTGTTCCCGGGCGCGGCGATCTTCCTCACCGTGCTGGCGTTCAACCTGGTCGGCGACGCGCTGCGGGACGTGCTCGACCCGCGCCAGCTCACCCTCGCCGAGGCCCGCCGGAGCACCCCATGAGCGAGCGCACCGAACGCATGCCGAGCCAGCGCCAGCGGCCCAGGACCGACTCGACGGTGCTGTCCGTGGACGACCTCACCGTCACGATCGGCACCCGCCGTGGCCCGGCCCGCGCCGTGGCCGGCGTGTCCTGGCAGGTACGGCAGGGGGAGACGTTCGCGCTGGTCGGCGAGTCCGGCAGCGGCAAGAGCATGACCCTGCTCGCGGCCACCGGCCTGGCCCCGCGCGCCGCGACGGTCACCGGCCGGGTGCGGCTGCTCGACCACGAGCTGACCGCGCTGCCCGACGACCGCCGCCGCAGGCTGCGCGGCCGGCACGTCGGGTTCGTCTTCCAGGACCCGATGACCTCGCTCAACCCGGTGCTGCCGGTGGGCCGGCAGGTCACCGAGGCGGCCGAGGAACACCTCGGGCTGACCCGCCGCGCCGCCCGCGACCGGGCGGTGGAGCTGCTGGAGCTGGTCGGCATCCCGTCGGCCGCGCGGCGCGTCGACGCGTACCCGCACCAGTTCTCCGGCGGCATGCGCCAGCGCGTCGCCATCGCGATGGCGCTGGCGTGCGAGCCGGACCTGCTGATCGCCGACGAGCCGACCACCGCGCTGGACGTCACCACGCAGGCGCAGATCATCGAGCTGGTCGCCGACCTGCAGGCGCGGCTGGGCACAGCTGT
>NZ_JAGPXV010000309.1:0-6952 GCF_018070405.1 Micromonospora sp. D75 | reverse complement strand
CCTGGCGGCGGCTGCGGCCGGCGTCGGCTCGCGGTTAGCTCTCGTCGTCGGCAACCGGCTCACCGGCCGGGCCGTACGGCGACACCTGACCCTTCGGAACGGGCCGTCCCGCGTCGGCGTTCGACGTGCCCCGGCTCCGCGAACGGCCGCCCGCCTGGGTGGCCGTCTTGCGGCTGTCCTGGCTGGTGGCGCCGAGATCGTTCCGGCGCAGTTCCTCCTGCTGCGGCTTGACCACGGCTCTCTCCTTCCCGGTGGGGCGCACGGCTGTCGGCCGCGCACCAGACAGGCGTACCCGTCGCCGCCCGGCGCATTCCGGATCGGCGCGGGGGTCTGGCCGGGGCCGGGACGGGTAAGCCGGATGGATGCCAGACGATCGCAACGTCGCGCGCGCCCTGCTGGACCGGCAGTCCCGCACGTACGCGGAGGAGGCGGGGATCACCCTCGCCGACCGGCCCGGCCCGCTCTACCAGTTGCTGGTGCTCACCACGCTGCTGAGCACCCGGATCCGGGCGTCGGTGGCGGTGGCCGCCGCCCGGGAGCTGTTCGCCGCCGGTTACCGCACCCCGCAGACGATGGAGGCGGCGAGCTGGCAGGACCGGGTCGACGCGCTGGGCCGGGGCCACTACCGGCGCTACGACGAGCGGACCGCGACCATGCTCGGCACCGGCGCCCGGCTCTGCCTGGACCGCTGGCACGGCGACCTGCGCCGGCTGCACCAGGAAGCCGGCGCCGACCGGGCCGCGCTGCGCCGGTTTCTCACCGAGTTCCCCGGCATCGGCCCCACCGGGGCGGACATCTTCCTGCGCGAGGCGCAGTCGGTGTGGCCGGACGTGCGCCCGTACGCCGACCGGCGCACGCTGGCCGGGGCGAAGCGGCTGGGCCTGCCGGCGAGCCCCGGCGACCTGGTCGGGCTGGTCGGCGAGGCCGACTTCGGGCGGCTGGCGTCGGCGCTGGTGCGGGTGGCGCTGGGCGAGGAGTCGGCCGGCGAGGTGAGCCGCAGCGCCGCCACGGCGCGCTGAGAGCGCTACTTGGCCGGCCCGGGCTTGGTCAGGTTCCAGGCCAGCAGCGAGGCGAGCAGCGCGAGCAGAACCACGCCGCCGGAGACGCCGCCCTCCCCGCCGCTGTCGCGGCTTCCCGAGAAGCCGAAGTAGATCACGGCCAGTCCGGCCAGCACGGTGATGAACGTACGCAGTCCCCTGTCCTTCACGCCCGCACCGTACGACCGGCGGCGCCGCCCGGGGCGGGGATCGGGCGGCCGTCCCCCGTCCGGGTGTCAGTCCGTCTCCAGGTCGTCCAGGGAGATCGCGTGGGTCATCAGCCAGCGGGCCAGCGCGGCCATCCCGAACAGCCACAGCGGCGCCGACTCGGTGGGGCCGTTCGTGGCGTAGATGGCGAACCGCAGGTCCGGTGCGCGGTACGCCTCGATCCGCCACTTGTGGTTCTTGTCCCGCCAGACCGCGGAAGGGTCCATGGCGTCACGGTAGGTGACCGGAGCGGACCGGCGACGCCTGTTGCGTCAGCCCGGCGGGCGGAGCACCTCGCGGGCGTCGTCGGGCAGCCGCCGGGTGGCGCCGCGCCGGTCCAGCAGCTCCAGCAGCGGCACCGCCACCCGGCGGGTGGTGCCGAGCGCCTGCCGGGCGGCGCTGAGCGTGAACGGCTGCGGCAGCCCGGCCAGGACGCGCACCGCGTCGTCCGGTGCGCCGGGGAGCAGCACCACGTTCTCGGCGAGCTTCAGCAGCGCGCCGGCCCGGACGGCGGCGCCGATCTCGCGGGGGCCGAGCCCGAGGTCGGCCAGGTGGTGCGCCTCGGGCGCCTGGAACGGGCGGTCGCCGTACTCGGCCCGGACCCGGTCCACCGCCCGCGCCACCGGATCGGGCAGCGTGTGCTGCCCGGCGGCGGTGACCAGGCCGTCGCGCAGCCGCAGCGGCGGGCGCAGCAGCGCCGTGACCAGCGCGCGGTCGGGCAGGTCGAGCCGGTGCCGCAGCACGTCGACCGGTACGCCCGCGGCCAGCGGATGCTCGGCGGTGTACCGGGTCACCTCCTCGGTGAGGCGGCGGCCCAGGTCCCGCCAGTGCTCCGGGTCGGCCAGCCACTGCCCGGCCACCGGCGTCGCGGTCGGCGGCACGCCCATCCGGGTCAGGTCCCCGGCCCGGATCAGCAGCCGCCGGCGCAGCTCCCCGGCCAGGTCCGGGCGCCCGTCCAGCCCGGCGAGCACGGCCGCGCGGGCCGCTGCCGCGCCCCGGCGGCGCAGCGGCGGCGGGTCCACGTCCAGCACCGTGACGCCACCGCAGACGTGGTGCCGGCCGGGGTCGCGCAGCAGCGCCCGGTCCCCGATCAGCAGCGGCAGCGGCCGGGCCAGGCGCAGCCGGACCGTGTCCGGGCCCAGCGGCCGGACCCGGGCGGGCACCGCCGCCGAGCCGGCGTGCAGCATGAGCGTGGCCGGCAGGTCGGCGGCCGGGTCGCCGGACAGTCGCACGTCGAGCAGGTCGGTACGCCCGAACCGGCCGGGTGTGAGCAGCGCGTCGCCGCGCCCGACGCGGTCCCGGGGCAGGCCGCGCAGGTTCACCGCGACCCGGGCCACCGCCTCGACGGCGGTGTGCGCGGCGCCGAGGGAGTGCAGCCCGCGTACCCGCACCGCCTCGCCGGTGCCGGCCAGTTCCAGTTCGTCGCCGACGCGCAGCCGGCCGCCGCCGAGCGTGCCGGTGACCACGGTGCCGCTGCCGCGTACCGTGAACGCGCGGTCCACCCAGAGCCGCACCGGCGCGTCAGCGGCCGGGTCGGGCAGCCGGGCGGTCAGGCGGTCCAGCGCGGCGCGCAGCTCGGGCAGTCCGGCGCCGGTGACCGCGGAGACCGGCACCGCCTCCACCTCGCCCAGCGACGTCGCGGCGATCTCCGTGCGGGCCCGCGCCGTCGCCGGTCCGGGGTCGGCGAGGTCCGCGCGGGTCACCGCCAGCAGCCCGTACGACACACCCAGCGCGTCCAGCGCGGCCAGGTGCTCGGCGGACTGCGGCATCCAGCCCTCGTCGGCGGCCACCACGATCAGCGCGGCCGGGACCGGGCCGACACCGGCGAGCATGTTCGGCACGAACCGCTCGTGCCCCGGTACGTCGACGAAGGCGACGGTGCCGCCGGAGGGCAGCGTGGTCCAGGCGAAGCCGAGGTCGATGGTCATGCCCCGGCGGCGTTCCTCCGCCCACCGGTCCGGTTCCATCCCGGTCAGCGCCCGCACCAGCGTCGACTTGCCGTGGTCGACGTGCCCGGCGGTGGCCACCACCCACATGCCGGTCAGTCCTCCACGCTCAGCACGGCCACACGGACCCGGTCGTCGGCGCCCTCCGGCACGGCGCGCAGGTCCAGCAGGAGCCGGCCCTGCAGCACCCGTCCGAGGACCGCCGGGTCGCCGGCGCGCAGCGGCTCGGCGTACCGCTCGGGCAGGCTCAGCGCCCACGAGTCCAGCTCCACGCCGGGCGCCCCGCCGCCGCCGACGACTGCCGCGCTGGGCACCACCTCGGCCTTGCAGCCGTCCTCACCGAGCCGGTCACGCAGCCGCTCCACCCGCTCCCGCAGCCGGACCGGGTCGGCGTGCAGCGCGTCGCGGGTGGGCGTGGTCGGGGCGTACAGGGTGGCGGCGAGCGCGGCGAGGGTGAGCTTGTCGACCCGCAGCGCCCGCGCGAGCGGGTGCCGGCGCAGCCGGTGCACCAGGTCGGCGTCGCCGAGCAGCAGACCGGCCTGCGGGCCGCCGAGCAGCTTGTCGCCGCTGGCGGTGACCAGGTGCGCGCCCGCGCGCAGCGTGGTGGCGGCGTCCGGCTCGTCGGGCAGCAGCGGGTCGGGCGCGAGCAGGCCCGACCCGATGTCGACCACCACCGGTACGCCGAGCGTGGCCAGCTCGGCGACCGGCACCGCCGAGGTGAAGCCGGTGACCACGAAGTTCGACGGGTGCACCTTCAGCACGAACCCGGTGTGCTCGCCGATCGCGGCTTCGTAGTCGGCGCGCGTGGTGCGGTTGGTGGTGCCCACCTCGCGCAGCCGCGCGCCGGTACTGGCCAGGAGGTCGGGCAGGCGGAACCCGTCGCCGATCTCGACCAGCTCACCGCGGCTGACCACGATCTCCCGGCCGGCGGCGAGCGCGGTCGCGGCAAGCGCCAGCGCGGCGGCGCCGTTGTTCACCACGTGCACCGCCCCGGCGTCGGGCACCGCCGCGGCGAGCGCGTCCAGCGCCTCCCGGCCGCGCCGCGCCCGCCGTCCGGTACGCAGGTCCAGCTCCACGTCGGTGTGCCCGGCGGCGGCCACGAGCGCGTCCACGGCGGACGGGGCGAGCGGGGCACGGCCCAGGTTGGTGTGCAGCACGACGCCGGTGGCGTTGAGCACGGCGCGTGGCGTACGGCCGGGCAGGTCGGCGAGCGCCGCGTCGCGTACCTGATCGGGGGTCAGCTCGCCGCGGCGGGCGCGGTCCTGCGCGCTGACGATCGCGGCCTTGACCCGGTCGCGGCCCAGCGTCACGGCGGCGTCGGCCAGCGCGGGATCGGCGAGCAGCGCGTCGGTGCGCGGCACCCGCCGTCGCGGGTCGACCTCACGCATCGCGCACTCCCGGGAACGGTTTGGCGGAGACGGACGGGAATCGAACCCGCCTGGCCCGGGTCCCGGACCACACCGGTTTTGAAGACCGGGAGGGGCACCAGCCGCCTGAACGCCTCCACGCAGCAGTCAACCACAGCGGACGGGAGGCCGCCCGGGGAGGTGTCAGACCTGGTCGGCGGCCCGCCGGTCGGCGCGTTCGCGCTGCGGCACCACCGTGTACCGCGGATCGCGTGCCGAGGCGACGCCGCCGTGGAAGATCCCGAACCGGGTGCACACCGACGCGGCGATCAGCGCGCCGCCGGACAGCGCGGACAGCACCCGGCTGCGGCGACCGACCAGCGCGCCGACCACACCGGCGGCGGTCAGCGCGCGGCCCGCGCGCAGCAGCTTGCCGGGTGTGCCCTGCGTGTAGGGCTCGCTGAGCAGCCCGAGCCGGTTCTCCACCCGGTGCGAACCCCACAGCTCCATCGCCGCGCCCGCGACCGCGAGGCGCCGCGCCGGACCGGCCTGGGCGCAGGGCGCGGCCACCAGCCCGACACCGGCGCCGCTGGCCAGCGCGCTGCCCGCGAAGATGGCCGGCAGTTCCGGGTACGCCTCGTGCCACGACGGCACCGCCGTGTCCGCCAGCAGCACCCCGGTGTACGTGGCCAGCGCGGGCGCGGTGACGGCGGCGACCACACCGGCGGTGTGCCCGGCCGGGGGCAGCAGCCGGCGGCCGAGCCCCAGCACGCCGCGCTCGGGCAGCAGCGGCGCCGCCTCGGCGATCGCGGCGAGCCCGGCGGCCGGGCCGAACACGCTGAGGATCCAGGTGCCCACCGACATCGGCGAGGTCACCTTCGCCACCCGCAGCATGTGGTGGAACCGGGACGGCCGGCCCAGGTCGTTGACCAGGAAGTACGTGCTCGCGCCCACCGCCGCGAGGGCGGTGACCCGGCCGGCGCGGCGCAGCGCCGGGCGGCCGGTGAGCTGCCCGCCCGCGGCCAGCAGCGACGAGCCGGCGGCGAGACCGCCGGTGAATAGGTACGCGGCGATGTCCCACCGCCACACCGGCGGCTTGAGGACGGGCCGGCCGTAGTAGGAGGTGAACTCGGCCGGCGGGACGTTGAGCTGCTCACCACCACCCTTGCCGCGCCGGCGCGGGGCCGCGTCGCGGGGCGGGTGCGGGGCCAGCCGCGCGTCGCGGGAACCCGCGTCGGTGCGTCCCACGCCGGGACCGGCCGCGGTGGCCCGGCTGCCGTTCTCCCGCTCGGCGGCGCCGCGGTCCTCCGGTCCCGTGGACAGGCGCTCGCGGAAGCGGCGGAACAGGTCACCGACCGGGCGGTCCGGGCTCACGACGATCCTCCGACGAACGCGGCGACGGCAGCCGCCGCCATGGCCAGCGCGGCGAACCCGGCCCGCTTCCACATCTTCGGCAGGTCCCGGGTGGTGACCACCGGGTCCGGCGGCAGCCCGTACACCTCCGGCTCGTCGAGCAGCAGGAAGAACGCGCCGTCGCCGCCCACGCCGTCGGTCGGGTCGTGCCCGTACAGCCGCGCCTCCGGCACGCCCCGCTCGTGCAGCGCGGCGACCCGCGTGGCGGCCCGTTCCCGCAGCTCGTCGAGCGGGCCGTACTGGATCGACTCGGTCGGGCACGCCTGCGCGCAGGCGGGCGTCATGCCCGCGCCGATCCGGTCGTAGCACAGCGTGCACTTCCACGCCCGGCCGTCGCCCTTGCGCTGGTCGATCACGCCGTACGGGCAGGCGGAGATGCAGTAGCCGCAGCCGTTGCAGATGTCCTCCTGCACCACCACCGTGCCGAACTCGGTGCGGAACAACGAACCGGTCGGGCACACGTCGAGGCAGGCCGCGTGCGTGCAGTGCTTGCACACGTCGGACATCATCAGCCAGCGGAAGTCGGTGCGGGTCTCCGCGCCGCTGTCCCGCCCGGGCGGCTGCGCGCCGGGCATGCCGAGGAACTCCGGACCGGCCGCCATCCGCGCCGCCGCCTCCGGCCGCCCCGGCGGCAGACCGGGATTCGTGCCGGTGTCGGGGGCCGTGCCCGCGCCGACCGCCGCGGACGCGGGGCTGGTCGCCGGGCCGGTCGGGTCACCGGCGAACGGCGGCGTACGGTGCCCGGCCGGGCGGGGCTGCTCGATGAACGCCACGTGCCGCCACGAGTTCGCGGTCAGCGCGCCGGTGTTGTCGTACGACATGCCGAGCAGGTCGAACCCGGAGTCCGGGACGCCGTTCCACTCCTTGCAGGCCACCTCGCACGCCTTGCAGCCGATGCAGACGCTGGTATCGGTGAAGAAGCCCATCCGGGGCGGCGCTTCGACCCAGCCCGCGTCGGGGGCCGGGTCCAGCGGACCGTACAGGCTGTTGGCGTCAGGCATGC
>NZ_JAGPXV010000308.1:0-6972 GCF_018070405.1 Micromonospora sp. D75 | reverse complement strand
CCGTAGGCCGGGTGGTGGCGGCGGGTGGGTGGTTCAGTCGATCCCCGCCACCACAGCGGGCGTGAGCGCGCCGATCGAGGGGAGCAGCACGGTCGCGAGCGCCTCGGCGTCCGGATCGAGCGGGTACGACCCGTGCGGCACCGCCACCACCCGGCACCCGGCGGCAGCTGCCGAACGGACCCCGTTCGACGAGTCCTCCACGGCCACGCAGCGGGCCGGGTCGACGCCCAGCCGCCCGGCCACCGCGAGCCACACGTCCGGCGCGGGCTTGCCCCGGGCGGTCTCCTCCGTCGACAGCGTCGCCCCGAACGAGCCGGCCAGGCCCGTCGCGTCCAGCGCCGCCGCGATCAGCCGGGTCGGGGAGGAGCTGGCCAGCCCGAGCGGCCACCGCGCGGCGATGCGGCGCACGACCTCCTCCGCCCCGTCGATCACGGGTACGCGCTGCGCGTACCGGCGGGCCATCTCGGTCACCACCTCGGTGGCGACCTGCTCGGCCGACCTGTCGACGCCCAGCTCACCGCTGAGGTACTCGGCCCACTCGCCGGTGCTCATGCCCATCAGCCGGCGCTGCGTGTCCCGCTGCCAGACGCCGCCGTGCTCGGCCACGTACGCGCGCCGGACCTTCTCCCAGACCGGCTCGGAGTCCACGATCACGCCGTCCAGGTCGAAAAGCACCGCGTCCACCATGCCGCCATCCTGCCCCAGCCGGCGGCCCGGCTCACCGTGGCAGCGCGGCTCCGACCGACCGCTGTGCCGGCAGGCCGATCGGCGCCTTGGCCGGGATGATCGTGCGGCAGCGGGTAGCGATCGGCTCCAGCAGGTCCCGCAGCCGGGCGGTACGTTCCGCGCCCAGCGCCCGCCACGGCCCCGCAGCGGCCCGGTCGGTGGCCTCCTCGACCGCGCGGAACGTCTCCGTGGCGTACGGCGTGGCCGTCCGGTCGGCGGTCAGCCAGCCCTTCTCCACCAGCCGCTCCTCGGCCGCGGCCCACTGCTCGTCGGTCCAGCCCCGGGCGGGCTGGTGGAACTCGCGGGACTGGTCGACCCGGCACCGCCAGGCCACCACCTCGGCCGGTTCCAGCCCGGTCGTCACCAGCGCCGCCACGTGGCCGTCACCGCGGTGCTCGCGCAGCGTGGTGGCGGCCTGCCAGAGCCGGGCCAGCGGGTACTCGCCCCGGGGCAGTGCGGCGTTCACCGCGCCGAGCACCCGCCCGGCCGTGTCCACCCGCCCGGCCGCCTCCTCCAGCAGGTCGGCGGCCTCGACCAGATGCGACTCGGGCAGCTCGTAGGTGAACTCGGCGAGCGCCTGCACACCACCGGTGAGCCGCGCCCGCAGCGCCTCCTCCGGGGTGGCCAGACGCCACACCGACGGCAGCGCGCGGGCCACCATGGCCGGCGCGAAGCTGAAGAACGCCGCGGTCACGGCGGGCGCGTCGACCGCGCCGAGCGGCGCGGCCCGCCCCGCGAAGTAGCCGCGCCAGTAGCCGCGCAGCCCGACCGCCTCGAACGCGGCGCGGGCCCGCGGGTGGAAGTAGGTCACCGCGTGGACCGGCTCGTACAGCGTCCACATCTGCCGGGTCGCCCCGGCCCCGTCCAGCGCCGCCACGTGCACCTCCGCGTCGGTGAGCAGATCACCGCGGACGGACGTGGCGCCCGCGGTGACCATGAACCTACTGCCGCAGGGTGACCGGACGGAAGCCTGGAGTGAGCTACTGCGCAGCCAGCACGTCGACGACGAAGCGCAGCGGCCCGGCCGGGCGGCCACCGGCGGCGTCGTTGCCGTACGCCAGATCGGCCGGCAGGTCCAGCTGCACCCGGCTGCCCACCGGCACGCCGACCAGGCCCTGGTCCCAGCCCTTGATGACCTGGCCCACGCCGATCTGGAAGGTGGCCGGCTGGCCGTTGTCCCAGGACGCGTCGAACTGCTTGCCGTCGGAGTAGAACACGCCCACGTAGTTGGTGGTGATGTTCTGCCCGGCCTTCACCGCCGGCCCGGTGCCCTTCACCAGCGTGGTGACGGTGAGCTTGGTCAGCTCGCCGGTGCCGGCCTGCACTGTCGGCTTGGTCTTCAGCGCCGGGTCGATGCCGGCGGGCAGCTCCGGAGCGGGCATCTCGGTGGGCTCGACCGGGGCGGTGGGGCTGGCCGAGGAGCCGGCGGTGGCCGCCTTGTCGTCGTCCCCGCTGTTCAGCCAGACCAGGCCACCGACCAGGGCCACCACGGCGAGCACGCCGACAGCCGCGCCGAGCATCGACTGCCGGCGGCGGCGCGCCTCGGCGGCCTTTTTCTCGGCCAGCTGGGCGGCCAGCCGCCGCCCTGCCTTGGTGGCCGGGGCGGCCTGGCCCTCCGACCGGTTCTCCACACGCTCGCTCACGTCGACTCCCTGCAGGGTGGGTGGGTGCGCCCCCGGCGGGCCGCCGCCGAGGCCAGCGCACACGGTACCCGCCCGGAGCCCCAGCGTGCCCATACGCCCGCACCGATCAGGACACGGAGACCGATACGGGGGCACCGCACAGGGTACGTTTCGGGCATGGCGATCCTCAGTGAAGAAGACCTGGCCCTGCTCGGCGAGCCGCAGCTCGCGCACGTGGCGACGATCGAGGCCGACGGCACCCCGCACGTCACCCCGGTCTGGGTCGACACCGACGGCGAGCACATCGTGTTCAACACGGCCAAGGGGCGGCAAAAGTACCTGAACATGGCCCGCAACCCGGTGGTCGCGGTGTCGGTGGCGGACAAGGCCGACGACTTCCGCACGCTCTGGATCAAGGGCACCGTCGAGTTCGTCACCGAGGGCGCCGACGAGCACATCGACCGGCTGGCGAAGAAGTACCTCGGCCAGGACACGTACCCGTGGCGGCGCCCCGGCGAGGAGCGTGTCATCGTCCGGGTCACCCCGACCGAGAAGCTCGGGCGAGGCTGAGCGGCCCGGCCCCGCCCTCCACCGAGGGCGGGGCCCCGGCCGTACGCGCGTCAGGCGCTCTTCTTCGCGGCGGCCTTCTTCGCCGTCGTCTTCTTGGCGGCGGTCTTCTTGGCCGGTTCGGTCTTCTTCTCCGCCGTCTTCTTCGCGGGGGTCTTCTTGGCGGCCGTCTTCTTCGCCGGCTCGGCCTTCTTCTCGGCCGGCTTCCGGGCCGGGGCCTTCTTCGCGGCCTTCTTCGCCGATCGGGCCGACGAGATCGGAGTCGGCTCGGCCCCACCGCCGGACGGCGCCTCGCCCCGGGCCGCCCGGGCCCGCTCCACGGATGCCTTCAGCGCGGCCATCAGGTCCACCGCGGCGGCCGGCGCGGCCTCTTCCTCCTCCGGCTGCACCACCTCGCGGCCCTCGACCTTCGCGTCGATGACCTCCTGCAACGCCGCCCGGTAGTCGTCGGTGAAGGCGTCCGGCTCGAACTCGCCGGCCATCGAGTCGATCAGTGAACTGGCCATCGCCAGCTCCGGCGGGCGTACCTTCAGGTCCTCGTCCAGGAAACCGAAGTCGGGCCGGCGGATCTCGTCCGGCCACAGCATGGTGTTGAGCAGCAGCACGCCCTCGCGGACCCGCAGCGTCGCGAGCTGCTCCCGCTGGCGCAGCGCCACCTTGACGATCGCCACCCGCTCCGAGTCGGACAGCGCGTCGCGCAGCAGCACGTACGGCTTCGTCGCCGAGCCCTCCGGCTCCAGGAAGTACGCCTTGTTGTAGAGGATCGGATCGACCTGCTCGGCCGGTACGAACTCCAGCACGTCGATCGCGTGCGACGTGCTCAACGGCAGGTCGGCGAAATCCTCGTCGGTGAGGATGACCATCTCGCCACCACCGATGTCGTACCCCTTGGCGATGTCGTCGTAGGTGACCTCCTCGCCGCAGACCGAGCAGGTGCGCTTGTAGCGGATCCGGCCGCCGTCCTCACGGTGCACCTGGTGGAAACGGATGTCCTTCTCCTCGGTGGCCGAGTAGACCTTCACTCCGATCGACACCAGGCCGAACGACACCGCTCCTTTCCAGATCGCCCGCATACCCGCGCTCCTCTCCCCGGTTGACCACCAGAATCGCAAACGATCGAACGGGACGCACGCGCTTCCGCACCCAACTACAGTCGGAACGTGCCCGGCGCGCCGTTGAAGCCGATGCTCGCGACGACCGGGCAGCTCCCGGCCGGCGCCGCCTGGTCGTACGAGTTCAAGTGGGACGGCGTCCGCGCGCTCGCCGACATCTCCCGCGGCGACCGGCACTTCTACGCCCGCTCCGGCGTCGAGATCACCACCGCGTACCCGGAACTGCTCAACCTGGCCGAGCAGGTCGGTGACGCGCTGCTCGACGGCGAGGTGGTCCTCTTCACCGACGGGCAGCCCTCGTTCACCGCGCTCGCCGAACGAATGCACGTGCGCAACCCGGCCAAGGCGGCTCGGCTGGCGGCGACCGTACCCGTCACGTACATGATCTTCGACCTGTTGCGGCTCGACGGCGAGGACCTGACCGCCCGGCCGTGGCGGGAGCGGCGGGCGGCGCTGGAGTCGCTCGGGCTCGGCGCCGCCCGGTGGGCGGTGCCGCCGGTCTTCGGCGACGGCCCGGCCACCTACGCGGCGGCCGGCGAGCACGGGCTGGAGGGGGTGATGGCCAAGCGGGTCGACTCGCTCTACCGGCCCGGCGTGCGCTCCCCGGACTGGGTGAAGGTCAAGCTGGAGGTCACCGGCGACTTCGTGGTCGGCGGCTGGCGGCCCGGCGCGCGGCGCGTCGGCGGTCTGCTCGTCGGCGTGCCCGGCCCGGACGGGCGGTTGATCTACCGGGGGCGGGTCGGCGGCGGGATCGGCGCGGCCATCGAACGGGAACTGCTGCGTGAGCTGGAACCGCTGCGGACCACCGCGTCGCCGTTCGCCGCCGGGGTGCCGCGCGAGGATGCCCGCGGCGCGATCTGGGTAACTCCCCGGATCGTGGTGGAGGTCAAGTACGGCCAGCGCACGCCGGACGGGAGGCTGCGTTTCCCGCGCATCCTGCGCCTGCGCCCGGACAAGCCGCCCGAGGAGGTCGACGATGCCGGCTGACCGGCTCAAGGTCGAGGTCGAGGGGCGCTCGCTGGAGCTGTCCAACCTGGACAAGGTGCTCTTCCCGCAGGCCGGCTTCACCAAGGGCGAGGTGATCGACTACTACACCCGGATCGCCCCGGTGCTGCTGCCGCACCTGAACGACCGCGCGCTCACCCGGATCCGGTTTCCCAACGGCGTCGACGGCGGCTCGTTCTTCGAGAAGAACGCGCCCGCCGCGACCCCCGGCTGGGTACGCACCGAGAACCTGCCCGCCCCCGGCTCCACGAAGGGGCGGGAAACCATCGACTACGTGGTCTGCGACGAGCTGCCCACGCTGGTGTGGCTGGCCAACCTGGCCGCGTTGGAGCTGCACACTCCGCAGTGGAAGATCGGCGCGCACCCGGACATGATGGTGGTCGACCTGGATCCGGGCGCCCCGGCCGCGCTCAAGCAGTGCTGCCAGGTGGCGCTGCTGATGCGCGACCGGCTGGCTTCCGACGGGATCTCCTCGTTCCCGAAGACGTCCGGGAAGAAGGGCATGCAGCTGTGCTGCCCGATCGCCGGTACGCAGGACGCCGAGATCGTCTCCGACTACGCCAAGCGGATCGCGCAGGAACTGGAGCAGGCGCACCCGAAGCTGGTCGTGTCGAAGATGGCGAAGAACCTTCGGCCCGGCAAGGTCTTCATCGACTGGAGCCAGAACAACGCGGCGAAGACGACAGTGGCGCCGTACTCGCTGCGGGCCCAGCCGGTGCCGGCCGTGTCGACGCCGCTGACCTGGGGCGAGGTGGAGGCCGGGGCGGCCGGGAAGCGGCCGTCGACGCGGCCGTACACCGCCGGGGAGGTGCTCAAGCGGGTGGAGAAGCAGGGCGACCTGCTGGCGCCGCTGCTCGACGGCGGTCCCGAGCTGCCCGTGCGCTGATCCGGGCCGCTTCGGTTGCTCCGGACGGGCGGCTCGGACGGTTAGGGTGAGCGGACCGGCAGACAGGAGTTTCGCGCATGGCCCACCAGGCAGCCGTCGCCGTCGCGCCCGACGCGGTCGGGTACCCGCTGCTCAGCTACCACGACGACGGGACGGGCGAACGCACCGACCTGACCGCCGCGCAGCTCGGCGGGTGGACGGCCCGCAGCGCCGGGCTGCTCCGCGACGGTTGCGGGCTGCGCCCCGGTGACCGGGTGGCGGTGCTGCTGCCGCCGCACTGGCGTACCGCGGCGGTGCTGCTCGGGGCCTGGTCGGTCGGGTTGACGGTGTCGTTCCGTCCCCGCGCGCTGGCCGGTCTGCCGGTGCTGGAACCGGGCGCGGACCGGCCGTACGACGCGGTGTTCGTGACGCCGGAACGCCTCGACGACTGGCTGGAGGACGTACCCGAGGGGACGCACCGCTATCTGGTGGGCACCGGTCCGGGGCCGCTCGGCGAGGTGCCGCCGGGCTGGCTGGACTGGTCGGCCGAGGTGCTGCGGCACCCCACCGACCCGCCGGACTACACGGCAGTCGATCCGTCCGGGCCGGCCACCGCGGACGGCACCAGCTTCGGCGCGTGGCGTCGCCTTGCCGCCGAGATCGCCACCCAGCTCGATCTGCACCCCGGCGACCGCCTCCGGGTGGACCCGACCGAGGACGAGCAGCCCCTGAAGTGGCTCTTGGCCCCCCTCTCCGCGGGCGCCACGGTCCTGATCCACGCCAACTCCGCCTCCGCATCCGCCTCCTCGCCTCGCTGATCTTGCAGTCGCGGCCCCTCGGGTGCCGGGTTTGTGGCTTGAGTCCGGGCCGCAACTGCATGATCAACGGCACTCCTGGCGTTTCGCGTCGATCCACGAAGAGATCTTGGAAGGAAGCGGTCGTCATGAGGGCCCTCTCCTTCCAAGATCTCCGCGAGTCCCAGTGAGCGAAACGCTCGTCTCATGTTGCGGGCGCGCGGGGTAGTCGCGCACGGCCCTCTTCTGCGCTGCCCACGCGCTCGCGCCGATCTTGGAGT
>NZ_JAGPXV010000307.1:0-6975 GCF_018070405.1 Micromonospora sp. D75 | reverse complement strand
CGCGGACCTTCCACGGGTCGCTGTGAACGGCCGCCCGCCCGCGCCGCCGCAGGTGACTGCGGCGGCGCCGGGGTGCGTCACCGGCGCTGTGCACTCCTGGGACACCTCGGTCGGGGTGGACGGGCCGGGCACCCGGTTCGTGGTCTTCCTGGCCGGTTGCCCGCTGCGCTGCCGCTACTGCCACAGCCCGGACACCTGGTACGGCCGCAGCGGCCGCCGCCGCAGCGTGGACGAGATGGTCGCGCTCGCCGGCCGGTACCGCCGGTTCATCCAGGTGGCCGGGGGCGGCGTCACGGTGAGCGGCGGGGAGCCGCTGCTGCAACCGGCGTTCACCCGGGAGCTGCTGCGGCGCTGTCACGTCGACCTGGGCCTGCACACCGCGCTGGACACCTCCGGCTTCCTCGGCGTCCGCGCCGACGACACGCTTCTGGACGCCACCGACCTGGTGCTGCTCGACGTGAAGGCGGGCAACCCGCAGACGTACCGCCGGGTCACCGGCACCGGCCGGCTCGCGCCGACGTTGCGGTTCGCGCAACGGCTGGCCGACCGGGGTACGCCGATGTGGATCCGGTACGTGCTGGTGCCCGGCCTGACCGACGCGGTCGACGAGGTGGAGCGGGTGGCCGACATCGCGGCCGGGCTGGCCACGCTGCAGCGCGTGGAGGTGCTGCCGTTCCACCGGCTCGGTGCGCACAAGTACGCCGAGCTGGGGCTGACGTTCCCGCTGGCGGACACCGAGCCGCCGGACGCCGACCTGCTGACCCGGGTACGCGGTCAGTTCGCCGCCCGGGGTCTCACCGTCACCTGACCGCGCGCCGGTTCAGCTGGCTGCGGCCGTCGGGTAGCCGTAGAGGTCGAGCAGCCGGACCCGGGACGCCTGGAGGCGGTCCACCACCACGCTCATGAACCGGCTGGTGAGCTGGCGGCCGAGCGTGTCGTCGGACTCCATCAGCCGGCGTACCCCGTCGGCGTCGAGTTCCACGGCGGTGCTGCGCTGGGTGGCGACCGCGCCGAACTGCCAGCGGTACGGCGGGAACAGCCAGGACCAGCCGAGCACGCCGCCCGGGCCGATCGTCTCGATGCCCACGTCACCGCGGCCCGGCACCGGGAAGTCGAGTGCCACCTGGCCGCCGCGGACGAGCCAGAACCGGTCGGCTTCCGCGCCGGCGCGGAACAGCCGGTGCCCGGGGTGCCAGACCACCGGGCGGGCGTACCCGGTGAGCCGGGGCAGCCACTCGTCGGGCAGCCCGGCCAGGAAGGGGTGGACGCGGAGCATCTCCAGCGGGGTCATCGCGCCTCCAGGATCGACAGGAGGGAGCACTGGTTCCCATTCCACCTCGCGAACGGCCCCGGCCGGTAGGGGCCGATGGTCCCGGCCTTGCCGGGCGGATCGACTCTGCCCAGGTGGGAGCCGTCGGCGCAGGCTGAGGGGGAACCGAAGGAGGACGTCATGACCGACAGGACCGGTGCCCCCGTCGTGGTGGGCGTGGACGGCTCCCCGTCCGCGCTGGACGCGGTACGGCTGGCCGCACGAGAGGCGGTGCTGCGGCACCGGCCGCTGCGGGTGGTGAACGCCTTCCTGTGGCCGCTGGTCGGCACGCCGCTGGGCATGGTCGCCCCGGTGCTGCCCGACATCGAGCTGCGCCAGGAGGCCGAGAAGCTGGTCGAGGAGGCGGTGGACGAGGCCCGCAAGGTCGACGCGGAGCTGGCGGTGACCGGCGCGGTGGTCGACGGCGGGCCGGTCGCGGTGCTGCTGCGGGAGAGCCGCGACGCCGCGCTGCTCGTGCTGGGCCACCGTGGCCTGGGCGGCTTCGCCGAACTCCTGGTCGGCTCGGCGGCGGTGCAGCTCTCCGCCCGCGCGGACTGCCCGGGTCTCGTCGCCCGGGGCGAGGCCCGCGCCGACGGCCCGGTGGTGGTCGGCGTGGACGGGTCCGCGCTGTCCGACGAGGCGGTCGGGTTCGCGTTCGCCGAGGCCGCGGCGCGCGACGCCGAGCTGGTGGTGGTGCACACCTGGCTGTACCCGCAGCCGGTGAGCTACCGCGAGGCGTTCGGCGACGTCCTGCCGCTGGCGTACGAGCCGGAGCAGTTGCGCGCCGACGAGCAGCGGGTGCTGGCCGAGGCGGTCGCCGGCTGGACCGAGCGCTACCCGGAGGTCACGGTGCGGCCGAAGCTGGTCGCCGCCGCCACGCCGGCCCGGGTGCTGGTCGAGGAGTCCGTCGGGGCGCAGCTGACGGTGGTCGGCGCGCACGGGCGGGGTAGCCTCGGCTCGCTGCTGCTCGGCTCGGTCAGCCACGCCGTGCTGCACCACTGCCACAGCCCGCTGGCCGTCGTCCGGCACCGCGGGGGCCGGGAACGCTGACCCCGGTTCGGCGGTCCCGGCGCCGCCGGGACCGCCACAATGGCCTGAGCCGACCGGAGGGAACAGACCTGATGAACCGACCCGTCGTGGTGGGAGTGGACGGATCGCCGTCCAGCCTGGCCGCCGCCGACCTGGCTGCCGCGACCGCCGTGGCACGTTCCCGGCCGCTGGTGCTGGTGCACGGCTACCTGCACCCGCTCGGCTACGGCGTGCCGCTCAACCCGTACGACCTGGGGGTGCCGGCGCCCACCGCGGAGGCGGAGAAGATGCTCGAGTCGGTCGCCGCCGACCTGACCGAGCGGCACCCGGGCCTGCGGGTGCAGGTGCGCCAGGTGGCCGGCGGTCCGGGCGCGACGATGGTCGAGGAGTCCCGCCGCGCCGAGCTGGTGGTGGTGGGCAGCCGGGGCGTGGGCGGTTTCGCCGGCCTGCTGCTCGGCTCGGTCAGCGGGCAGCTCGCGCAGCACGGGCACTGCCCGGTGCTGATCGTCCGCCCGGAGGAGCAGCCGATTCCGGTGGACGGGCCGGTGCTGGTCGGCGTGGACGGCTCCGACTCGGCCGCGTACGCGATCGAGCTGGCTGCCGACGAGGCCGAGCGGCGCGACGCGGAGCTGGTGCTGATGCACGTCCGGTCGCCGGAACGCGGCGCGGTGGCGCCCGAGGTCGCGGCGGAGGCGTCCACCGCCGAGCGGGCCGAGGCGGCGGGACTGCTGGCCGAGGCCGCGGACCGGGTCCGGTCGGCGCATCCGGGCCTGCGGGTGACGGAGCGGTCCGTCACCTCCCCCTCGCCGGAGACTGCGCTCGTCGAGGCCAGCGGCGAGGCGGCGCTCGTGGTGGTCGGCTCCCGGGGCCGGGGCGGCTTCGTCGGGCTGCTGCTCGGCTCGGTCAGCCAGGCAATGGTGCAGCACTCCCACTGCCCGGTGCTCGTCGCCCACCGGCCCGAGCCGGCCGACGACTGAGCCGCCTCGCGGGCGGCGGCCCCGCGCCGGCCCTGTCCGCCGGGCCGCCCGGCGCGAGAGATGTCTTCCGAGCGATATGACTGAGAGGCATAAATATGCCTCTCAGTCATATCGAGTTTCCGGCGTGGTTCGCCGGGACGGTAACGCTCGGTAGCGGTCGGTTCGCGCCGAACCGGAGTCCGCCAGGCTGCTTCGGCCCGGTCGTGCATGGCCCTACGCTCGCGTGATCGATGTGGGCGTCTACGGCCGGGTGCTTCGTGGCGCGAGCGTCAGACGCCGCGGCGTCAGGCCGGGTCGCGGCCAGCGAGCAGGTCGGCGAAGTCGGTGGTGAGCGCGAACGGGTCGGCCGGGCCGGTCGCGGGCGGGCGGCGGTCCACCTGCTCGGCCAGCTCGGCGGCGGCCCGGCGGATCCGGGACCGCAGCGCGCTGTCCCCGTCGTCACCGGCCCAGTCCTCCGGCGCGGCGAACACCGCAGTGGGCAGTGTCGCCGCCCGCAGGTACGTGAACATCGGCCGGACTGCGTGCTCCAGCGCGAGGGAGTGCCGGGCGGTGCCGCCGGTCGCCCCGATCAGCACCGGCTTGCCCGCGAGCGTGTCCCGGTCGATCACGTCGAAGAACGACTTGAACAGCCCGTTGTAGGACGCGTTGAAGATCGGCGTCACCGCGATCAGCGCGTCGGCGGCCGCCACGGCGTCGAGTGTCTGCCGCAGCGCGGCCGGCGCGAAGCCGGTGAGCAGGTGGTTCACCACGTCGTGGGCGTGCTCCCGCAGCTCCACGGTGCGCAGTTCCGCCGTCGCGCCGCGGCCGGCCAGCTCGTCGCGGGCGGCCGCGGCGAGCTGGTCGGCGAGCAGACGGGTGGACGACGGCTGGGCGAGCCCGGCCGAGACGACCGCCAGAGTACGGCGGGTCATCGCTGCTCCCCGTCGGCCGGCGCAGCGTCGCGGGCGGCCAGCAGGCCGGCGTGGGTGGGCGCCTCGGGCACGTGCGCGGGACGCAGCGAGTCGAACTCCTTGCGCAGCACCGGGACCACCTCCTCGCCCAGCAGGTCGAGCTGCTCCAGCACCGTCTTCAGCGGCAGGCCGGCGTGGTCGATCAGGAACAGCTGCCGCTGGTAGTCGCCGACGTACTCGCGGAAGCCCAGCGTCCGGTCGATGACCTGCTGCGGGCTGCCCACCGTCAGCGGCGTCTCGCGGGTGAACTCCTCCAGCGACGGGCCGTGCCCGTAGACCGGGGCGTTGTCGAAGTAGGGGCGGAACTCGCGTACCGCGTCCTGGGAGTTGCGGCGCATGAAGACCTGCCCGCCGAGGCCGACGATGGCCTGGTCGGGTGAGCCGTGGCCGTAGTGCGCGAACCGCTCCCGGTAGAGGCCGACCATCCGCTGGGTGTGCTCCTTGGGCCAGAAGATGTGGTTGGCGAAGAAGCCGTCGCCGTAGTACGCGGCCTGTTCGGCGATCTCCGGGCTGCGGATCGAGCCGTGCCAGACGAACGGCGGCACGCCGTCGAGGGGGCGCGGGGTCGAGGTGAACGCCTGCAGCGGCGTACGGAACCGGCCCTTCCAGTCGACCACGTCCTCGCGCCAGAGCCGGCGCAGCAGGTCGTAGTTCTCGATGGCCAGGGGGATGCCGTTGCGGATGTCCTGGCCGAACCACGGGTAGACGGGCCCGGTGTTGCCGCGCCCCATCATCAGGTCCACCCGGCCGTCGGCGAGGTGCTGCAGCATCGCGTAGTCCTCGGCGATCTTCACCGGGTCGTTGGTGGTGATCAGCGTGGTCGCGGTGGACAGCAGCAGCCGTTCGGTGCGCGCGGCGATCCAGCCGAGCATGGTGGTCGGCGACGACGGCACGAACGGCGGGTTGTGGTGCTCGCCGGTGGCGAAGACGTCCAGGCCGACCTCCTCGGCCTTGAGCGCGATGGCGGTCATGGCCTTGATCCGCTCACGCTCGGACGGCAGTCGCCCGTTTGTCGGGTCGGGGGTGACGTCACCGACGGTGAAGACTCCGAACTGCATGACCAGCTCCTCGCGTGGGGTCCGGACCGGTCGGCCCGGGATTGCTCCTCACAACATATTTGACGAGTCAACTATTCCGATGGCCGCCCGCCCCGGCGTGGCCCGGATCACGCGCCTCCCACCGACTACCCTTGCCGCGATGACGTACCCCTGGCTCTCCGCGCCCGCCGCGCAGATCGCGCAGACCGCGCGGACGCTGCTCGGCTGGACCGTGTCGGCCGGCGGCGTCACGGTACGCCTCACCGAGGTGGAGGCGTACGCGGGCACCGGCGAGGACCCGGCGTCGCACGCCCACCGCGGGCCGACGCCGCGCAACCAGGTCATGTTCGGGCCCGCCGGGCACGTCTACGTGTACTTCGTGTTCGGCATGCACTGGTGCGCGAACATCGTCTGCGGGCGGGACGGCGAGGCGGCGGCGGTGCTGCTGCGCGCGGGCGAGGTGGTCGGCGGCGTCGAGACCGCCCGCGAGCGCAGGCCGCACGCCGCCGACCGGGATCTGGCCCGCGGGCCGGCCCGGCTGGTCACCGCGCTCGGGATCGGGCGGGACGCGAACGGCACCTCGGCTATCGACGGCAGCGGCCCGCTGCTGCTGACGCCACCGGCGAGCCCGGTCGACCCGGCGCGCATCGTCGCCGGGCCGCGTGTCGGGGTCGCCGCCGCGCACGACCTGCCGTGGCGGTTCTGGCTGGCGGACGAGCCGAGCGTGAGCGTCTACCGGCGGCACACCCCGCGTCGCCGGCCCGCTCCGGCCGCCCCGGTGCGGAACTCGCCGGCCTGAATCGGCCGTTCCGGGCAACCCGGGACACCCTGCGGCGCGTCTGTGGTGGCATGACGCGCCGACCCTTCACCATGCGTTGAGGTCACGGTGTTTTACACGAAGGGCTTTCAACGGGGTGTTGACAACGGGCCATTCTTGGGTGTGGGATGGACGACATGGTCACCGTGGACAACGACCCGTTCACCGCTCCGGATGCTGCCCAGGCCCGGGCACACCGCAACTACGCGGCGCTGCTGCGGATCGCCGAGCGGCACGCCGGCACCAACTCCCGCCGCCGTCGCTACGCCCACCCCGACGTGCCCGACGCCTACGAGGCGGCCACGCTGGTGATGGCGCTCGCCGGGGGCGCCGAGCTGGACGAGGGTGAGGAGCCGGTTGACCAGGCCGACCTGATGGCCGCGCTGACGCTCATCCCGCACGTGCGCTCCGAGGTGGACGCGCTGGAGGCCGGGCTGCTCCAGGTGGCCCGCGGCCGGGGCATGACCTGGCAGGCGATCGCCTTCGGGCTGGGGCTGGGCAGCGCCCAGGCGGCCCGGCAGCGCTACGAGCGGCTCACCGTCCGCACCGGCACCGGCGACTGACCGGCGGCGCGCACTGTCACAGCCGCGGGCGAGACTGCGCCGGACGACGGCACGGGAGGACGCGATGACGCGCGAGGAGATGCTCGCCTACTGCCTGGCCAAGCCGGGAGCCTGGCTCGACCGGCCGTGGGAGGGCGACGAGGTGGTGAAGGTGGGCAGCCGGATCTTCGCGTTCCTCGGCTCGCCCGAGGGAGAGGCGCGGGTCGGGGTGAAGTGCGGGGCGTCCCGGGAGGTGGCCGACGAGTGGCTGCACCGGTTCCCGGCCGACGCGCGCCCCTCCCCCTACATCGGCC
>NZ_JAGPXV010000306.1:0-6989 GCF_018070405.1 Micromonospora sp. D75 | reverse complement strand
CCGTCGCCCGGCTCTACACCGCCGGCGTGGACCTGGACTGGGCCGGTTTCGACCGGGACTACCGGCGGGCCCGGGTGCCGCTGCCCACCTACCCGTTCGAGAAGACGCACTGCCGGCAGGAGCCGCGCCGCACGCAGCGGCAGCAGCAGCGGCACACCGGATCATCCACCGTGGACGACACCGGCGAGGACGGCGCCGCCGCGTACGCCGACGACGACCTGCTCTACCGGCTCGACTGGCAACCTGTCGACGCGCCCGCGCCGGCTCCCGACCCGGAAGCAACCCCGGCCCGGACCTGGCTGGTGCTCACCGACGGGACCGGGGTCGGCGCCGGGTTCGCCGACGCCGTCGCCGTCCGGGGCGAGCGGGTGGTACGGGTGTCGCCGGGCCCGGCGGACCGCGTCGACGGCGCGCGGGCCGAGGTGCGCCTGGACGGCCCGGCGGACCTGAGCCGGCTGGTGGACGAGCTGGCGCTCGACGGCGGCGAGCTTCAGGTGCTGCACCTGTGGAGCCTCGACGACACCGACCCGGACGGCGCGGCGGACGCCGCCGCGCTGCTGCGGGCCACCGAGCGGGGCAGCCTCAGCGCGGTCCACACCGCGCAGGCCCTGGCCCGGGCGCGGGGCCCGGAGACGGTACGGCTCTGGCTGGTCACCCGCGGCGCCGTACGGCCGGCCGACGCCCCGGGCGGCCCGGTGTCGCTCGCGGTGGCCCAGTCGGCCCTGTGGGGTCTGGGCCGGTCGTTGCAGCAGGAGCACTCGGCGCTCTGGGGCGGCCTGATCGATCTCGACCCGGCCGCCGATCCGGCCACGCTGGCCGCGCGTCTGGTGGGGGAGCTGACCGCCCGCGACGCCGAGGACCAGGTCGCGTTGCACGGCGACCGGCGCTACGTGGCCCGGCTCGTCCGCCAGGCGGTGCCCGAGGCCGACGCCGCCGACGGGCCGTGGCGGCCCGACGCGAGCTACCTGATCACCGGCGGCCTCGGCGGTATCGGCCTGGAGGTGGCCCGGTCGATGGTGCGGGCCGGCGCGCGGCGGCTGGTGCTGCTCGGCCGCACCGTGCTGCCGCCCCGCGCCGAGTGGGCCGGCCTGCCCGCCGACCATCCGGCGGCGGCACGTGTCGCCGGGGTGCGCGGGCTGGAGGCGCTCGGGGCCGCCGTGCACGTGGCCTCCGTCGACGTCGCCGACGAGGAGGCGGTACGGGCGTTCCTGGCCGGCTACGACCGGGAGGGCCGGCCGCCGATCCGGGGCGTCGTGCACGCCGCCGGCACCGGTGAGGTGGCCCCGCTGACGGAGCTGACCCGGGCCGACCTGGAACGCCCGCTGCTGCCCAAGGCCGTCGGCGCCTGGGTGCTGCACCGCCTGTTCGCCGGCCGGGAGCTGGACTTCTTCATCCTGTTCTCCTCGACCAGCTCGCTGCTCAGCTCGCCGTTCGTGGCCGGGTACGCGGCGGCCAACGCCTTCCTCGACGCGCTGGCGGCGCAGCGCCGCGCCGCCGGACTGCCCGGTCTGAGCGTCAACTGGGGTATCTGGGAAGGGGTCGGCCTGGCCAACCGGGGCGCCGACGCCACCCCCGGGCTCAGCAAGGGCATGGGCACGCTGCGGCCCGGCCAGGCGCTGCGGGTCTTCCACCGGCTGCTGCGCCACGACGAGCCGCAGATCGCCGTGGTCCCGGTCGACTGGACCGAGTGGGGGCGCCGCTACCAGGAGGTCTCCGGTTCGGCCCTGCTCGCCCCGCTGCTGCGCGGCGACGGCCCCGCCCGGCCCGCCCGGCGTACGGCCCGGACCAGCCTGCTGCCCAGCCGCGCGCAGCTGCTGGCCCTGCCGGCCGACCGGCGCGCCGAGACGCTCACCGGGCAACTGGTGCTCGCCGTCGCGGCCACCCTCGGCTCCGCGACGGCGTCGGTCGGGCTGGACCAGCCGCTGTTCGACCTGGGCCTGGACTCGCTCATGGCGGTGGAGCTGAAGAACGAGATCGAACGCCAGCTCGGCGTCTCGCTGTCCATCGCGGTGTTCCTGGAGGGCGCCACCCTGCGCACCCTCACCGAGCAGATCGTCAGCCGGCTGCCGGCCGGTGCGGACGACGGCGGCGCCGACGCGGCGGCCATCGGGCGGGTCGAGCGGTTCGAGGACGTCGCCTCGGAGCTGCTCGCCGAGCTGGAAGGCCTCTCCGACGAGCAGGCGCGGGCCGTACTGGGCCAGGAGGCGTGAGATGACCGACCTCGACGCACGGCTCGCCGCGCTCTCCCCGGAGAAACGGGCGCTGTTCGAGAAGCTGCTGCGCGAGCGGGGCCAGGCGCGGCCTGCCCGGCGGGAGAACGTCTTCCCGATCTCCGTGATGCAGCAGGGCATCTGGTTCCTGGAGCAGCTCCGGCCCGGCAACCCGGCGTACCTGATCCCGGCGGCGGTGCGCATCCGCGGCCCGCTGGACACCGCCCTGCTGCGGCAGGCCGTCGACGGGATCGTCGCCCGGCACGAGTCGCTGCGGACCACGTTCGAGCTGCGCGACGGGCGGCCGGTGCAGGTGGTCCACCCGGCGCTCGCGATCCCGCTGGCCGAGACCGACCTGCGCGGCACGCCGGCCGGCGGCGACGAGCTGGAGGCGCGGATCGTGGCCGCGCTGCGCGAGCCGTTCGACATCACCACCGGCCCGCTGCTGCGGCTGGCCCTGCTCCGGCTCGGTGACGACGACTGCGTGCTCGGCGTGGCGATGCACCACCTCGTCTCCGACGGCTGGTCCGTCGGGGTGCTGCTGGGTGAACTCTCCACCCGGTACGCCGCGCTGGCCACCGGCGACCGGCCGGCGCTGCCCGAGCTGAGTGTCCAGTACGGCGACTACGCCGCCTGGCAGCAGGACTGGCTGCGCGGGGAGGACCTGTCGGCGGACCTGACCCACTGGCGGGAGCACCTCGCCGGGGCGCCGGCCGTGCTCGACCTGCCGACCGACCGGCCCCGCCCGCCGGTGCAGGGCTTCCAGGGCGCCTCCCACCCGTTCACGTTGCCCGAGCCGGTGCTCACCGCGCTCGGCGCGCTCGGCAAGCAGCACGGCGCGACCACGTACATGGCGCTGCTGGCCGCCTTCGGCGTGCTGCTGCGCCGCTACAGCGGGCAGGACGACGTGGTGGTCGGCGTGCCGATGGCCAACCGGGACCGGGCCGAGGTCGAACCGCTCATCGGGTTCTTCGTCAACACCCTGCCGGTCCGCGTGGACCTGACCGGCAACCCGACCTTCACCGAACTGCTGGGCCGGGTCCGGGACGCCTGCCTCGGCGCGTACGCCCACCAGCGGGTGCCGTTCGAGAAGGTGGTGGAGGCGCTGAAGCCGGCCCGCGACCTCAGCCGGCCGCCGATCTTCCAGGTGGGGCTCTCCTACCAGAGTGACCCGCTGCCCACGCTGGCCCTGGCCGGGGTGGAGTTCGAACGGCTGCCGCTGCGCGCCCAGGGCGCCCGCTTCGACCTGGAGCTGCAGCTGTTCAACGACGCCGGTGGGGTCAGCGGCTGGTTCGAGTACGACCGCGACCTGTTCGAACCCGCCACCATGGCCCGGATGGCCGGGCACTACCGGCGGATCGTCGAGCTGGCCGTCGCCGGCCCGCACACGGCTGTCGACGAACTGCCGTTGCTGGACGCCGACGAGCGGGACGCGGTGCTGGCGCTGTCCCGGGGCGAGGCGCGGCGGTGGCCCGGCGCGGGCTGGGCGCACGAGCAGATCGCCGAGCGGGCCCGGCGTACGCCGGAACTGCCGGCGGTGCGGTTCGCCGGCCGCACCGTCGGCTACGGGGAGCTGCTGCGCCGGGCCAACGGGCTGGCCCGCCGGCTGCGTGCCGCCGGGGTCGGCCCCGGCGTGCGGGTCGGCCTGGTGCTGGAACGCTCGGTGGAGCTGGTGGTCGGCCTGCTGGCGATCTGGCAGGCCGGCGGCGCGTACGTGCCCGTCGACCCGGGCCTGCCGGCCCGGCGGGTGGCGCTGATGCTCGACGACGCGGACCCGGCGGTGGTGCTCACCCAGCGGCGGCTCGGCGAGAAGCTGTCCTGGGACGGGCCGCTGTGGTTCGCCGACGAGCTGCTCACCGACGACGTGCCCGCGGACGCCGCCGACGACCGGCCCACCCCGGTACGCGGCACCGACGTCGCCTACGTCATCTACACCTCCGGGTCGACCGGCCGACCCAAGGGCGTGCCGAACACGTTCGCCGGCATCCGCAACCGGCTGCTGTGGATGCAGGACGCCTACGGCCTCGGCCCCGGCGACCGGGTGCTGCAGAAGACGCCGTACTCGTTCGACGTCTCGGTCTGGGAGTTCTTCTGGCCGTTGATGACCGGCGCGACGCTCGTCGTGGCCCGCCCGGACGGGCACCGCGACGGCGCCTACCTGGTCGACACGATCCGCTCCGAACAGGTCACCACCGTGCACTTCGTGCCCTCCATGCTCCAGGCGTTCCTGCGCGAGCCCGACGTCGAGCGGTGCGTGAGCCTGCGCCGGGTGATCTGCAGTGGCGAGGCGCTTCCGCGCGACCTGCAGGACCGCTTCTTCACCCGGTCCGCCGCCGAACTGCACAACCTGTACGGCCCGACCGAGGCGGCGATCGACGTCACCGCCTGGGCCTGCCGCCGCGACGACCCCCGGCCGGTGCCGATCGGGCGGCCGATCGCGAACACCCAGGTGTACGTGCTGGACCACCATCTGCAGCCGGTGCCGGTGGGTGTGCCGGGCGAGCTGCACATCGGCGGGGTCAACGTGGCGCTCGGCTACCTGAACCGGCCCGAGCTGACCGCCGAACGGTTCGTCGCCGACCCGTTCGCCACGCCGGCGGCGGCCGACGGCACGGCCGTCACCGGCGACCGCGACGACGACCGGCCGCCCGCCCGGCTCTACAAGACCGGTGACCTGGGCCGGATCCGTGCCGACGGAGCGATCGAGTACCTGGGCCGCCTCGACCACCAGGTGAAGCTGCGCGGCTTCCGGATCGAGCTGGGCGAGATCGAGGCGGCGCTGACCGCCTGCCCCGGCGTCACCGAGGCGGTGGTGGTGGCGCGTGCGCACGGCGGCGACACCCGGCTGGTGGCGTACCTGGCCGGGCCGGCCGTGCCGGCCACCGGTGAGCTGATCAGCCGGTTGAAGGAACGGCTTCCCGACTACATGGTGCCGGCGGTCTTCACCACGCTGGACGCCCTGCCGCTGACCCCGAACGGCAAGGTGGACCGGTCGGCCCTGCCCGAACCCGACCTGGCCCGCCCGGAGCTGCGCAGCCCGTACGTGGCGCCGCGCGACGAGCTGGAGCGGACCGTCGCCGGCATCTGGCGGGAGCTGCTCGGCGTGGAGCAGGTCGGGGTGGACGACAACTTCTTCGAGCTGGGCGGCCACTCCCTGCTGATGGCCGAGGCCCGCCTGCGGCTCGTCGCGGCGGCCGGCCGGGACGTGACGCTCGTCGAGCTGTTCCAGTTCCCGACCGTCGCCGCGCTCGCCGGTTACCTCAACCGGCCCGGCGCGGACGGCGACGGCCTGGGCGACGCCCAGGAACGGGCGGCCACCCGCCGGCAGTCACTGAGTCGACGTCGCCGCCGCTCGTCGGCCGCGCAGGCATGAACGGTAGGTGAGACAGATGTCAGACGACGTCGAGAACCTCGACCAGATAGCCGTCATCGGCATGGCGGGGCGCTTCCCCGGCGCGGCCGACGTGGACGAGTTCTGGGCGAACCTCACGGCCGGCCGGGAGGGGATCGCCCGCCTGTCCGACGAGGAGCTGCGCGCCGACGGCGTCGACCCGCAGGTGGCCGCGCGGGACGACTACGTGCCGGCCAAGGGCGTCCTGGCCGACGCGGACCGCTTCGACGCGGGCTTCTTCGGCTACCACCCCCGCGAGGCCGAGGTCCTCGACCCGCAGCACCGGGTCTTCCTGGAGTGCGTGTGGACGGCGCTGGAGTCGGCCGGCCACGACCCGAAGACCTTCGACGGGCGCATCGGCGTCTTCGCCGGGTCGAGCCTGAACTCGTACCTGCTGTTCAACCTGCTCGCCAACGAGCAGGCGGTGGACGCGGCCGGCAGCTACCAGACGCTGATCTCCAGCGACAAGGACTTCCTGGCCACCCGGGTGTCGTACAAGCTGAACCTGACCGGGCCGAGCATGACCGTGCAGACGGCCTGCTCCACCTCGCTGACCGCGGTGCACCTGGCGGCCCAGAGCCTGCTCAACGGCGAGTGCGACCTGGCCCTGGCCGGCGGCGTGTCGGTGAGCGTGCCGCTGCGCGGCGGCTACCGCTACGAACAGGGCGGCATCCTCTCCCCGGACGGGCACTGCCGGCCCTTCGACGCGCAGGCGCAGGGCACCGTCGCCGGCAACGGTGTGGGCGTGGTGGTGCTGCGGCGGTTGACCGACGCCCACGCGGCCGGGGACACAGTGGACGCGGTCATCCTCGGCACCGCGGTGAACAACGACGGCTCGCTGAAGGTCGGCTACACCGCGCCGAGCGTGGACGGGCAGGCCCGCGTCGTCGCCGAGGCGCTCGCCGTGGCCGACGTGGACCCGGACAGCATCGGCTACGTCGAGACCCACGGCACCGGCACCGCCCTCGGCGACCCGATCGAGATCACCGCGCTGACCCGCGCGTACCGCAAGCACACCGACCGGGTGGGCTACTGCGCGATCGGCTCGGTGAAGAGCAACGTCGGGCACCTCGACGCCGCGGCCGGGGTGACCAGCCTGATCAAGGCGGTGCTGGCGCTGCGCCACGAGGCGATCCCGGCGACCCTGCACCACACCCGGGCCAACCCCGAGCTGGCGTTGCCGACCAGCCCGTTCTTCGTCAACACCGAGCTGCGGCAGTGGCCCCGGCGGGAGACGCCGCGCCGGGCCGGGGTCAGCTCGTTCGGCATCGGCGGCAGCAACGTGCACGTGATCCTGCAGGAGGCGCTGGCCCCGGCCGCGTCGGCCGCCGCGCCGCCCGCCGCACCGGCCGTAGCCCGGGTGCTGCCGCTGTCGGCCCGGTCCGCGC
>NZ_JAGPXV010000305.1:0-7025 GCF_018070405.1 Micromonospora sp. D75 | reverse complement strand
CCCGGGAACTGGTGTAGATCTTGGTACGAAATGGCCCTCTTGGGGGCCCTGTCGTACCAAGATCTGCGGGCCGCGCCTGGCGTGGCCGCGGTCCCGTGCCCGGTGACGTACTGACTGCGGTTAGGTGCCTGATCGTCGCGCGGGTGTGTCACGGGAGTGTTCGGCCAGCCCGCTCCTCGCCAGCCGCCACGCCGCACGCCCACGTCCCGCGTGATCTTGCAGTTGGCGCCCGAGGGGTGACGGTTTTGTCAGGATTTGCCGGGCACCAAACTGCAAGATCGCGCCTGTGGCGGGGTGGCGGGGTGGCGGGGTGGCGGGGTGGAGCGGTGAGGCATGCGGGGTTGGTTACGCAGCGTGCTTGATTGCGCCTGAGGTGGGGCCGTGGCACCGGGAGAGCGCCCCAGGTCAACGCGGTGCTGCGCCGGTGGCGGCAGAGCAAGGGCGCGGGGTGCGGGAGATGGCGGGGCGAGCGCGCCCTCACGCGCCGTGACAGCGGCGTGAGGGCGCGTTGCGGGCGCGCGGCAGGGCAGGGCGGATCAGGTGTCGAGGTTGCGGTGCCGGCTGCGCAGCTTGAACGGCATCAACGCGCTCTCGATCTTGGTGGCGGTGGTCATCTTCGAGTCGCCGTCGCGGCGCTCCTCGAAGCGGATCGGCACCTCCAGGATGGTGTGGCCCAGCTTGGTGGCGAGGTAGTGCATCTCCACCTGGAAGCTGTAGCCGTTCGACTGGACCCGGTCCAGCCCGATCGCGCGCAGCGCCTCAGCCTGCCAGATCTTGAAGCCGGCGGTCAGGTCACGGATGCGCACGCGCAGCAGCGTGTGCACGTACAGGTTGGCCCAGCCGCTGAGCGCGCGCCGGTACAGCGGCCAGTTCTCGTCCAGCTCACCGCCGGGCACGTACCGCGAGCCGATGACCACCGAAGCCTGCGTGGACAGCAGCGCGCCGAGCATGCCGGGCAGCGCCTCCGGCGGGTGCGACAGGTCGGCGTCCATCTGGGCGACGAAGTCCGCGCCGTCGTCGAGCGCCCGGCCGATGCCGTCCACGTACGCCCGGCCGAGGCCCTCCTTGCCCGGGCGGTGCACCACCGTCACCCGGTCCGGGTGCTCGATGGCCAGCTTGTCGGCGACCTCACCGGTGCCGTCCGGGGAGTTGTCGTCCGCGACCAGCACCTTCAGCCCCGGCAGAGGCAGCGCGAGCAGGCGCTCGACCAGCACCGGGAGGTTGCCCGCCTCGTTGTAGGTCGGAACGACGACGGTCAGGCGCGCATCCCCCCACGGGGAGGGTAACTGCACGGGTTCGATCATCACGGACATCCTCGGTCAGCGGACAGGTTCATCTGAGAGGGTATCCAGTGGGCCGTGCGGCGGCCGCACAGACGCCCCGCCGAGGGATCGATCCCGCTCCGGCTTCTGCCGGGTCGCGATGTCGGACAGCCGGGCCAGCGTCTCCCGGTTGCGAAGATGCAGCACCAGGTCGTTGAGCTTGGTCCGGACCCACCGCAGCGGCCCGGCGGCGAAGTCCTCGCCGATGGTCACCCGGGTCCGGCCGTCCTCCAGCGGTTCCAGAGCGAACGCCACTGTCGCCTCGCCGGCCGGCCACAACCCGGCGCGCAGCACGAGCCGGTGCGGCGCCTGGCACTCCAGCACGGTGGACTTGTCCTGCAGCGAGAACGGCCAGGGCCCGGCCCGGTGGTGCAGGTTGCTGCCGACCCGGGGCCACGTGTCGTCCACGTCCCGCACGTGCACGGTGCCCACCACCCAGTCGCTGTACGTCCACCCGTCCGCGAGCACCTCGAAGACCTGCTCCGGAGGTGCGTCGATCACTTTCTCCACAACCGCCATCACCAACCGGTACCCCGCCCCGGGCCGCCGCTAACGGCGATGCGGGTTAGCTTCTCGGGGGCGGCGGGTATCGCCGGACCGGAACGGTCGTGGCAACGTGTGCGCCGGCACCGGCGGGGCGCGCCTGGCGCCGACGTCGACGTTTACTCCTCGGGGGCTCGGGAACCCGCCGCCCGTGCGACGGGACCAGGAGCGGGATCAGTGCAGGTCAGCCCGGGTTGACCCGGGTGCTGACCGGTTCCCGTCCGGCCTCTACGACGCGGTGCTGCTGGACCGGGACGGCACGCTGATCGAGGACGTGCCGTACAACGGCGACCCGGAGAAGGTACGGCCGGTGCCGGGCGCCCGGGAGGCGCTGGACCGGTTGCGGGCGGCCGGGTTGCGGCTCGCCGTGGTGACGAACCAGTCCGGCCTGGCCCGCGGCTGCTTCACCGCGGACGAGCTGAGGCTGGTCAACGCCCGGGTGGAGGAACTGCTCGGGCCCTTCGACCACTGGGCGATCTGCCCGCACGCGGAAGCCGACGGGTGCGCCTGCCGCAAGCCGGCGCCCGGGCTCGTACACGAGGCAGCCCGCGCGCTCGGCACCACGCCGACCCGGTGCGTGCTGATCGGCGACATCGGCGCGGACACGGCCGCCGCCGCGGCGGCCGGCGCTGCCACGATCATGGTGCCCACGCCGGCCACCCGGGCTGCCGAGGTGGCCGCCGCGCCCACAGTTGCCGCCGACCTGCCGGACGCGGTGAGCACAGTGCTGGCCAGGATGCGCCTCACGGCCGCGCCGCAACGCGCGGGCCGTAACCGCCGGGGCACGGTCCTCGTCGTCCGCAGCGACGCCGCCGGTGACGTGCTGGTGACCGGTCCCGGCATCCGCGCGGTGGCGGCCGGCGCGCAGCGGGTGGTGCTGCTGTGCGGGCCACGCGGCCGGGCGGCGGCCGAACTGCTGCCCGGCGTGGACGAGATCATCGAAGCGCCGCTGCCGTGGATCGACGCGCCCGCCCCGCCCGTCGACCCGGGTGACATGCGCGCGCTCACCGACCGGCTCGCGGCCGTACGCGCCGACGAAGCCGTCGTCTTCACCTCCTTCCACCAGTCCGCGCTGCCGCTGGCGCTGCTGCTGCGCCTGGCCGGGGTGCCCCGGATCAGCGCGATCAGCGATGACTACCCGGGCAGCCTGCTCGACGTGCGCCACCGCGTCCCGGCCGGCGTACCCGAACCGGAACGCGCCCTGTCCCTCGCCGCCGCCGCCGGATTCGCGCTGCCCGGCCACGACGAACCCGCCCTGCGCATCCGCTCCGACCGGCTTCCGCCACCCGCGGCCGAGGCCGGGGCGCCCGGCTACGTGGTGCTGCATCCCGGGTCCTCGGTGGAGACCCGCGCCTGCCCGGAGGAACTGGCCACGCGAGTGGTCCGGGTGCTCGGCGCGGCCGGTCACCGGGTGGTGGTCACCGGCGGGCCGGACGAGCGGGAGCTGACCGCCCGGGTCGCGGCGGCGGGCGGCGTCGACCTCGGCGGGCGTACCGGGCTGGCGGAGCTGGCCGCTGTGGTCGCCGGCGCCGGCGCGCTGGTGGTCGGCAACACCGGCCCCGCGCACCTGGCCGCCGCGCTCGGCGTGCCGGTGGTGAGCCTGTTCGCGCCCACGGTGCCGTTCGGGCAGTGGGGGCCCTACCGGGTGCCGACAGTGCGCCTCGGTGACGCGGCGGCGCCCTGCCGGGACACCCGCGCCACCGTCTGCCCGGTGCCCGGTCACCCGTGCTTGTCGGCGGTCGAGCCGGGCCGGGTGCTGGAGGCGTTGCGGCTGCTCGGCGTGCCGGCGCCGGTGGCGGGCGGGGTGGTCGGATGAACATCCTGCTGTGGCACGTCCACGGGTCGTGGACGACGTCCTTCGTGCACGGCAAGCACCGCTACCTGGTGCCGGTCACGCCGGACCGGAGCCCGTACGGGCTGGGCCGGGCGCGCACCTACCCGTGGCCGGACAGCGCGGTCGAGGTCACGCCGCAAGACCTGCGCGGCGCCGACGTGGACCTGGTGATCCTGCAGCGCCCGGAGGAACTCGACCTGGCCGCCGAGTGGCTCGGCCGCCGCCCCGGACGCGACGTCCCGGCGATCTACGTCGAGCACAACACGCCGAAAGGCGACGTGCCGAACACCCGTCATCCCATGGCCGACCGCGACGACCTGCTGCTCACCCACGTCACCGCGTTCAACGAGCTGTTCTGGGACAACGGCGGCACCCGCACCACGGTGGTCGACCACGGCGTCGTACCGCCCGCCGTCGAATGGACCGGCGAACTCGACCGCCTCGCCGTGGTCATCAACGAGCCGGTACGCCGCTGGCGCGTCACCGGCACCGACCTGCTCGCCCGGTTCGCCGCGCTCGCCCCGCTCGACGTCTACGGCATGAAGGTGGCCGGTCTCGCCGCCCACCTCGGACTGCCCGAGGACCGGCTGACCAGCCACGACGACGTACCCCAGCACGCCATGCACGCCGAACTCGCCAAACGGCGCGCCTACCTGCACCTGTGCCGCTGGACCTCACTGGGCCTCAGCCTCGTCGAGGCCATGACCATGGGCATGCCGGTGGTGGCGCTGGCCACCACCGAAGCGGTGGAAGCCGTCCCGCCGGAGGCGGGCGCGCTGTCCACCCGGGTCGACACGCTCGTCGAGGCCGCCCGTGGCCTGCTGGACGACAGGGAGTCCGCCCGCCGGGCGGGCGCCGCGGCGCGGGCCGCCGCCCGGGGCCGCTACGGCCTGGAGCGTTTCCTCGCCGACTGGGACCGGCTGCTGGAGGAGGAAGTATGCGCATCGCGATGATCTCGGAGCACGCCAGCCCGCTCGCCGTCCTCGGCGGGGAGGACGCCGGTGGCCAGAACACGCATGTCGCGGAGCTCTCCGCCGCGCTCGCGGCCGCCGGTCACGACGTCCGGGTCTACACCCGGCTCGACGCGGTGGACCTGCCGGTGAGCGTCCGTGCCCCGGACGGGTACGAGGTGGTGCACGTACCGGCCGGGCCGGCCGAGCCGGTGGCCAAGGACGACCTGCTGCCGTACATGCCGGCGTTCGGCAACTGGCTGGCCGACCGGTGGCGCACCGGCGACTGGCAGCCCGAGGTGGTGCACGCGCACTTCTGGATGAGCGGGCTGGCCGGGCTCGCCGCGGCCCGCCGCGCGGGCGTGCCGGTGGTGCAGACCTACCACGCGCTCGGCACCGTCAAGCGCCGCCACCAGGGCGCGCAGGACACCAGCCCGCCGGGCCGGGTCGAGCACGAGCGGAAGCTGGGCCGCTCGGTGGACCGGGTGGTCGCCCAGTGCCAGGACGAGGTCGCCGAGCTGGTCCGGATGGGTGTGCCCCGCTCCCGGATGACAGTCGTGCCGTCGGGGGTGAACCTGTCCACGTTCGCCCCGCTCGGCCCGGTCGCCGACCGTGACGGCGGCCGGGCCCGCATCCTCACCGTCGGCCGGCTGGTCGAGCGCAAGGGCTTCCAGGACGTCATCCGGGCCGTCGCCGAGGTGCCGGACGCCGAGTGCGTGGTGGTCGGCGGCCCGCCGGCCGGGCTGCTGGAGACCGACCCGTACGCGCTGCGCCTGCGGACGCTGGCCCGCTCGCTCGGCGTCGCCGACCGGGTGCGGCTGGTCGGCGCGGTCCCCCGGGAGGAGATGGGCCGCTGGTACCGGTCCGCCGACGTGCTCGTCGCCGCACCCTGGTACGAGCCGTTCGGGCTCACCCCGCTGGAGGCGATGGCGTGCGGCGTGCCGGTGGTCGGCACCGCGGTCGGCGGGCTCATCGACACGGTGGTGCCCGGCCGCACCGGCGACCTGGTGCCGGCCCGCGATCCGGCGGCGCTCGGCGCGGCGATCCGGGGCCTGCTCGGTGACCGGATCCGCCGGTTCGCCTACGCCACCGCGGCGCTGGAACGGGCCCGCACCCGCTACTCGTGGGCCACCACCGCCGACCGCCTCACCGAGTTGTACGGCGAGGTGGCCACCGTCGGCCGTCCCACCCGGGTGGTCGCCTGATGACGGCGACCCCGCCGGCCGCCGGCGGCACGCTGCTGGAGGACCATCTGGCGCTGCTGGCCGCCGCGCTGCTGCCGCTGCGGGAGTCGGAGCGGATGCTGGCCCGCTGGGGTGAGGATCTGGCGCAGCGGCTCGCCGCCGGCGGTCGGCTGCTGGTGGCCGGCAACGGCGGCAGCGCCGCCGAAGCCCAGCACCTCACCGCCGAACTCGTCGGCAAACTCCGCCACGACCGCCAACCCCTGTCCGCCATCGCCCTCCACGCCGAAACCAGCGCCCTCACCGCCATCGCCAACGACTACGGATACGACGAAACCTTCGCCCGACAGGTACGCGCCCACGGCCGACCCCACGACATCCTCCTGCTTCTCACCACCAGCGGCACCAGCACCAACCTCCTCACCGCCGCCCACGCCGCCCACCAGACCGGCCTGCGCACCTGGGCCTTCACCGGCCCCGCGCCCAACCCCCTCGCCGACCTCTGCCACGAGCACCTGGCGATCGACTCGCCGGACGGGCAGGTGGTGCAGGAGCTGCATCTGGTGGCCTCGCACGTGCTCTGCGAGTACGTCGAACGGGCGCTGCCGGCGGCCCTCGCCGCCCCGGCGCCGGCCGAACCGGTGCGTACCGGCGTCGAGGTGGTGCTCGGCGACCCGGACCCGGCGGCGCCCGCCGGACCGGGAGGCCGGGCATGAGGGGGCCGGTGGTGGTGCTCGGGGACACGCTGCTGGACCGCGACGTCGAGGGTCTGGTGAACCGGCTCTGCCCGGACTCCCCGGTGCCGGTGCTGGACGAGACCTCCTCCGTCGACCGTCCCGGCGGCGCCGGCCTGGCCGCGGTGTTCGCGGCCGCTCAGGGCGCCGAGGTCGCGCTGGTCACCGCGGTCGCCGACGACGCCGGCGGGGCCCGGATCGGCACGCTGCTCGCCGCCGCGGGGGTGCGGTTGTACGCGCTGCCGCTGGCCGGTGCCACCCCGGAGAAGGTCCGGCTGCGGGTACGCGGCCGGGTGCTGCTGCGCCACGACCGGGGCGGCGCGGCCGGTGTGCCCGGTCAGCCGAGCGACGCCGTGCTGCGGCTGATCGCCGACGCGTCCGCAGTGCTGGTGAGCGACTACGGCCGGGGCGTGGCCGGGCATCCCGCGCTGCGCGCCGCGCTGGCCGCCACCCGGGCGCCC
>NZ_JAGPXV010000304.1:0-7045 GCF_018070405.1 Micromonospora sp. D75 | reverse complement strand
CCAGGTGCAGCGTGCCGGCGACGGCGTAGAGCAGCGCCGCGCCGAGCAGCGTCACAGTGGTGGCGACCACGCTGACCACGAAGAACGTCACCGCCGCCTCGGCGCCCGCGAGGCTGCCCCGGCGCAGGCCGACCAGCACGTACAGCGGGAGCGTCAGCGTCTCCAGCGCCACGATCAGCGTGATCAGGTCACCGGCGGCGCCGAGCACCACGCCGCCGGTCATCGCGCAGGCGAGCAGGAAGCAGTACTCGCCGACGGGGGTACGCCCGGCGCGCAGCAGCGGGCCGGACAGCGCCAGCACGCCGAGCGTGAGCAGGGCGATCACGGCCCCGACCAGCGCGGCCCGGCCACCCCACACCCAGGAGCAGTCCGCGCCCACGCAGAACGTGCGCCGCTCACCGGCCGCCCCGACCAGTGCCGCGCCGGCCGCGGTGCCGGCCGCGCCGAGCGCCGCCACCGCCACCGTGACGGCGGGCCGGGCCACCAGCAGGTCGAACAGGAGCACCAGCACGGCCGTGCCGGCGGCCAGGTACGCAGGCAGCATCGCCAGGTTGTCGACGCTCTGCACCAGGCTCATGGGACGACCCCCAGCAGCGCCTCCACCGGGCCGGAGGCGTAGGACAGGACCAGCGCCGGGGCCAGGCCGACCGCGAGCGCGAGCAGCACCAGCGGCGCCCAGGCGGTCAGTTCCGCACCGGCCAGCCCGGGTGCGAGCCCCGCCACCGCCGGGCTGGGCCGCCCGTGCGAAACCCGGCGCAGCAGCCGCAGGAAGTACGCGGCGGTGAGCGCCCCGCCCAGGGCGGCCAGCACGGCGAGGGTCAGCCAGAGCGGGCCGCCCCGCTGCACGGCGGCGACCACGGCGAACGCCTCGCCCCAGAACCCGGCCAGGCCGGGCAGCCCCAGCGAGGCGACAGCCGCGAAGCCGAGCAGCCCGGCCAGCCGGGGCGCGGTCTCCCGCAGCCCGGACAGGTCGGCCAGCGAGCCGGTGTGCGCGCGGTCCTTGACCGCGCCGGCCAGGAAGAACAGCAGGGCGGTGATGACGCCGTGGGCGATGTTGCCGATCAGCGCGGCCTGGAGCCCGGTGGCGGTGAGCGTGGCGATCCCGAGCAGCACGAAGCCCATGTGGCCGACACTGGAGTACGCGATCAGCCGCTTCAGGTCGTCCTGGGCCAGGCAGACCAGGCCACCGATCAGAATGGCGGCGACGGCGAGCACGCCGAGTACCGGCGCGGCCCAGCGGGCGCCCTCCGGGGCCACCCCCACGGCGACCCGGATCATGCCGTACGTGCCCATCTTGAGCAGCACCCCGGCGAGGATCACGCTGCCGACCGTCGGCGCCTGGGTGTGCGCGTCGGGCAGCCACGAGTGCAGCGGCCAGAGCGGGCTCTTCACCGCGAACGCGAGCGCCAGCAGCGTGAACGCGGCGAGCTGGGTGCCCCGGGACAGCCCGGCGCCGCCGGTGAGCGCGACCAGGTCGGCGGTGCCCGCGGCGGCCACCACCACGTAGACGCCGACCAGCAGCAGCACCGAGCCGAACAGCGTGTAGAGCGCGAACTTGCGGGCCGCGCGACGACGGTCCGCGCCGCCCCAGCCGGCGATCACCGCGTACATCGGCAGCAGGACGACCTCGAAGAACAGGAAGAACAACACCAGGTCGAGCGCGAGGAACGTGCCGAGGATGCCGACCTCGACCACCAGCAGCAACGCCACCAGCGCCCGTCCGCTGCCGCTGCCGGACGGCACCCGCCACAGCGTGTACGCGCAGCACAGCAGCGTCAGCAGCGCGGTCAGCACCACCAGCGGCCAGGAGATGCCGTCCACGCCCAGGTGGAAGCGCAGGTCGAGCCCGGGCACCCACGGCAGGTCGACCTGGTGCCAGGGCTGCACCGCCGGGCGGGGCCCGTACCCGAACCAACCGTGGTCGCCGCCGACCAGCGGCAGCGTCGCCAGCAGCGTCAACGCGGCGGCGACGGTGCCGACCACCCGGCCGGCCCGGTCACCGGGCACGACCGCGGTGGCCAGCGCGCCGAGCGCCGGGACCGCCACCACGGCGACCAGCAGGACCTGCCCGAACGTCATGACGTGACTCCGATCAGGGCGACCGCGAGGCCGATCAGCAGCGCGCCCGCCAGCACCCCGGCCGCCGCCCGCGGCAGCGCCGCCCGGTGCAGCGCGGCCAGGCCACCGCCCACCTCGACCGCCGTCCGGCCGCTGCCCTCGACCAGCCCGTCCACGCCCAGTTCGTCACCGGTACGCACGACCCGCGCGAGCGCGCCCACCGGGCGTACGACGACTGTGTGCTGGACGTCGTCGAGCCGGAACGCCCGGACGAAGACCGGCCGCAGCGGACCCAGGAAGCGGGCCGGATCGGCGGCCGGGTCGCGGCGCCAGCCCGCCCAGGCGACGCCCGCGCCGACGAGCAGCAGCAGGAACGGCAGGACCAGGTTCGGCGCGAGGTGCACCAGCTCGACCGCCTCGCCGGTGTCGTCGCCCGGCACGCGCAGCCGGTCGGCGAACCACGGCGCGAACGCGGCCAGGCCGAGCAACGCGGCCGGGACCGTGAGCAGCAGCACCGGCCAGCGCAGCAGCGCGGGCGGGTCGTGCGGGCGCAGCAGCGGCGTGCGGGTAGTGCCGAGGAACGTGCGCAGCAGCAGCCGGGTCGCGTACCAGGCGGTCACCGCCACGCCGACCAGCCCGGCCAGCCAGACCAGCCAGCCGACCCAGGCCGCGCTCGGCCCGGCGCCGTCGAGCGCGGCCGCCTCGGCGGCGGCGAGCACGCCGTCCTTGCTCCAGAAACCCGAGAGCGGGGGTACGCCGGCCAGCGCGCCCAGGCCGACCACAGTGCACCAGAACGTCACCGGCATGGCGGTACGCAGGCCGCCCATCCGGGACATCAGCGTGGTGCCGACGGCGTGGATCACCGCACCGGCCGCGAGGAACAGCAGCGCCTTGAACGCGGCGTGGGTGAGCAGGTGGAACAGCGCGGCAGCCGGTGCGCTGACCGCCAGCGCGCCGGTCATGTAGCCGATCTGCGACACGGTCGACCAGGCGAGCACGCGCTTGATGTCGTCCTGCGCGGTGGCGGCGAACGCGCCGAGCAGCATCGTGATCGCGGCCATCACGCCCAGCACGGCGAGCGCGGCCGGTGCGCGCTCGAACAGCGGGAACAGGCGGGCCACCGCGTACACCCCGGCGGCGACCATCGTCGCGGCGTGGATCAGCGCGGACACCGGCGTCGGGCCGGCCATCGCGTCCGGCAGCCAGGTGTGCAGCGGGAACTGGGCGCTCTTGCCCGCCACCCCGGCGAGCAGCAGCAGGCAGGCGGCGGTGAGCGTGCCGGTGCCGTAGTCGTGGGCCAGCACGTCGGCGATCCGGAAGCTGCCCGCGCCCACGCCGAGCAGCGCGATGCCGAGCAGGAAACCGACGTCACCCACGCGGGTGACAAGGAACGCCTTCACCGCCGCGCCGGGCGCCTCGGGCAGCCGCCGGTCGTGGGCGATGAGCAGGTACGAGCAGACGCCCATCACCTCCCAGCCGACCAGCAGCATGATCAGGTCGCCGGACACCACCACGGTGAGCATGGCGGCGGTGAAGAGGCTCAACTGCGCCGCGTACGGCGGGTAGCGGTGGTCGACGTCCACGTCGTCGTGTGGACCCCGGCGCAGGTAGCCGATCGAGTAGACCTGCACGGCCAGCGCGACAGCCGCGACGGCGGTGGCGACGAGCACTGCCACGCCGTCCAGCCGCAGGCCCAGCGTGACCCGCAGCCCGCCCAGGTCGACCCAGGTGGTGGACGCCTCGACCGGCGCGTCCACGCGGACCAGCAGCGCCAGCGCGGCCAGCAGCGACACCGCCGCACCCGTCACGCCCAGTGCGACCGCCAGCCGCCGGGCCGACGCGCGGTCGTGGCTCGGGGCGGGCGGCAGCAGCAGGCCGAGCAGCCCGGCGACGAGCGGGGCGCCCGGCAGCACCGCCGCGAGCCACAGCGTCGGCGTGCTCACCGGACCGCTCCTTCCGGGCGCTCGGCCGGGGTCACCGCGGGCGCCGGCTCGGCCAGCGGGACGTCGTCGACCGTGACGCTGGCGCGCAGCCGGTAGAGCTGGAGCACGATGGCCAGCCCGACACCGATCTCGGCGGCGGCGAGCACGATCACGAACAGCGCGAACACCTGCCCCGAGTGCGGCAGCACGGCCTTGACTGTGGTGTCGGCGGTGACCAGCACCAGGTTCACCGCGTTGAGCATCAACTCCACCGCCATCAGCACCAGGACGGCGTTGCGGCGGCGCAGCACGCCGTACACGCCGAGGCCGAACAGCAGCGCGGCGGTGACGTACGGGATGACCGGCCTCACGGGCGCCCGCCCTCGTCGGCGGGCCGGCGGCCGATGTCGGGGCGGGAGAGCACGATCGCGCCGACCAGCGCGGCCAGCAGCAGCACCGACAGCACCTCGAACGGCAGCACCCAGGAGCGGAACACCTGCTCGCCGAGGCGCTCGGCGGTGCCGGCGGCGGGCAGGTCCACCCGGGACCAGCGGAACGCGTCGATCAGCAGCACCGCCAGGCCGAGGCCGCTGCCGCCGCCGACCAGCGCGGCGGCCCAGCCGGGCCGGTCCAGGTCGTCCGACGGGCCGATCGGCGCGCGGGTCAGCATCACCGCGAACAACAGCAGCACCACGACCGCGCCCACGTAGATGAGCACCTGCACCCAGGCCACCAGCTCGGCGGTCAGCACCAGGTAGTCACCCGCGAGCGCGCCCAGGCACACCACCAGCCACAACCCGGCCCGGACCAGGTGGCGGGTCGCGACCACCAGCGCGCCCGCGCCCACCGCCACCGCGCCCAGCGCGAGCAGCAGCACGTCCGCACCGGTCATGAGGCAGTGCCTCCGCCCGGATCGGTGGCGGCGTCGGGGCGTACCCGGGAAGGAGCCGGACGGGCCGACGGACCCGCCGCCTTCCGGGCGGCGGTGGTCTCCTCCTTGGAGGGGTCGCCGAGCGGGTCGTGCGCCGGCGGCGGCGGGACGGTGGCCATCCACTCGCCCAGGTGGTCCTTGTCGTGCAGCAGGTCCTTGATGTCGTACTCGGCGTACTCGAACTCGGGCGACCAGTAGAGCGCGTCGAACGGGCAGACCTCGACGCAGATGCCGCAGTACATGCAGAGCGAGAAGTCGATGTCGAACTTGTCGAGCACGTTGCGCTGGCGGGGGCGGGCGGCGCCGGGCACCGCCACCTCCTCCTTGTGCGAGTCGATGTAGATGCACCAGTCCGGGCACTCGCGCGCGCAGAGCATGCAGACCGTGCAGTTCTCCTCCAGCAGCGCGATCACGCCACGGGAGCGCGGCGGCAGCTCGGGCGCCACATCCGGGTACTGCTGGGTGGTCGAGCGGCGGGTCATCGTCTTCAACGTGACCGCCAGGCCCTTCACCAGACCGCCGCCGGGCACTCCACCGTGCTCGCTCATGCCGCCCATCCTGCCCTGTGACCCGGGCGCGCGCGACCACCACCCGGCGCTTTGGCCCGGGCGTGCGGCCGGATCACGCCTCGCCGGGTGTGAGTGGGGGCAGCATCTCCACGCCGAGCTGCTGGAGCACCTGGAACAGCTCGTTGACGCTCCACACGTCCACGATCCGCCCGTCGTCGTCGAAGCGCAGGAACGTCGCGCCCGAATAGCTGACCACCCGGCCGGTCGGCGGCACCGGACCGAACTGGCCCGCCTGGGTGCCGGCAGCCCGCCAGCGGACCGCCACCCGCGTACCGGCCGCCACCACGTCGACGATCTTGTAGCGCAGGTCGGGGAACGACGCCCGCCGGTCCCGGTGCCACGCCAGCATCGCCGCCGGGCCGGTGCCGCCCAGGCCCGGGCACTCCGCCGCCACCAGCTCGTACGCGCTCTCCTCGCGCCCGGCGTTCCACACGTCGGCGACGAAACGCCGGGCCGCCGTCTCCACATCGGTCACGGCGGGCAGCCTATGCCTCTTTGTGACGCGCTCGACCTGCCGGGAGCCGCCCGAGCGACCATGATGGGAGCGAAAAGCGAACTCGGAGGTAGAGCGTGGGCGGCAGCGACGACGAGGTCCTGGACCGGACCGGCGGCAAGTACGTGGAGCCGGGTGGCGAGTTCACCCGCGACCAGCGCTACATCGCCACCCGGATCACCGCCGACGGGCGGGACGGCTGGCCGGTGGAACCGGGGCGCTACCGGCTTGCGGTCAGCCGGGCCTGCCCCTGGGCCAACCGGCTGATCATCGTCCGGCGCCTGCTCGGGCTGGAGGACGCCATCTCGATGGCAGTGGCCGGGCCCACCCACGACAAGCGCAGCTGGACGTTCGACCTGGACCCGGACGGCAAGGACCCGGTGCTCGGCATCGAGCGGCTCGCCGACGCCTACTTCGCCCGCTTCCCCGGCTACGAGCGCGGCATCACCGTCCCGGCGCTCGTCGACGTGCCCACCGGGCAGGTCGTGACGAACGACTACGCCCAGATGAGCCTGGACCTCACGACCGAGTGGACGGCGCACCACCGGCCGGGCGCGCCGGACCTCTACCCGGAGCCGCTGCGCGCCGAGATCGACGAGGTGAACGCGGTCGTCTTCGCGGACGTCAACAACGGCGTCTACCGGTGCGGCTTCGCCGGCAGCCAGGAGGCGTACGACAAGGCGTACCACCGGCTCTTCGACCGGCTCGACTGGCTGAGCGAACGGCTGGCCGGGCAGCGGTACCTGGTCGGCGACACGATCACCGAGGCGGACGTACGGCTGTTCACCACGCTCGTCCGCTTCGACCCGGTCTACCACGGGCACTTCAAGTGCAACCGGCAGAAGCTCAGCGAGATGCCGGTGCTGTGGGCGTACGCCCGGGACCTGTTCACCACGCCCGGGTTCGGCGACACCATCGACTTCGACCACATCAAGCGGCACTACTACGAGGTCCACCGGGACATCAACCCGACCGGGATCGTGCCGCTCGGCCCCGACCTGAGCAACTGGCTCACCCCGCACGGGCGGGAGGAACTGGGCGGCCGCCCCTTCGGCGACGGCACCCCACCCCC
>NZ_JAGPXV010000303.1:0-7089 GCF_018070405.1 Micromonospora sp. D75 | reverse complement strand
CGACCCGGCTGCTCACCCAGCTGCGTACGGTCGCCCGCCAGCTGCCCGGCGCCACGCTCGACCCGGGCGGCATCTCCGAGCACCTGCTGGAGGAGCTGCGGGTGGTGGCGAAGACCGACCGGGGCGCGGTGCTCTCCGCCAGCGGCGGCGGCCGGCTGGTGGTGCTGGCCCAGATCGGCGCGGACCGGGTCGACTGGGAGACCACGCTCGACGCCGACTCGGCCATCGCCGACGCCTGGGCCAGCCAGCAGCCGACCGTCTCGTCCCGGTCGCAGGCCCGGTCCCGGCACTCCGGCGAGGTCTCCGCGCTGATCGTGCCGCTGGTGGCCGGCGTACGCACGGTCGGCCTGGTGGTGATCGAGGCGGACACCGCCGCCGCGTACCCGCCGCCGGTGGTGTCCCGGGTGACCGCGCTGACCGGCCCGGCGGCGCTGCGGCTGGAGGCGGCGCTGCTCTTCGACGAGGTGCGCTCGCTGGCGACCAACGAGGAGCGGCAGCGGCTGGCCCGGGAGATCCACGACGGGGTCGCCCAGGAACTGGTCATGGTCGGGTACGGCATCGACAACGCCCTGGCCACCGTGCACGAGGACGCCGACGAGACCGCCGACTCGCTGCGCACGCTGCGCCAGGAGGTGACCCGGGTGATCACCGAGCTGCGGCTGAGCCTGTTCGAGCTGCGCAGCGAGGTGGACCGGCACGGTGGCCTGGCCGCCGCCATCGCCGAGTACGCCCGCACCGTCGGCGCCTCCGGCGGCCTGCGGGTGCACCTGTCGCTGGACGAGTCCACCGCCCGGCTGCCGGCCGCGACCGAGGCCGAGTTGCTGCGCATCGCGCAGGAGGCGGTGACGAACGCCCGTAAGCACGCCGGCGCGTCGAATCTGTGGGTCACGTGCGAGGTGGATCCCCCGTACACCCGAATCGAAGTGTCGGATGACGGTCACGGCATCGGTGACCAGCGCCCGGACGGGCACTATGGCCTTGCGATCATGGCCGAGAGGGCGGAACGTATCCGAGGCCGGTTGGAGATCAGGCCACGTCGACCCAGTGGGACGACAGTGGCCGTGGTGCTCGGCTCGTCGCCCCGGCGCGATAAGGTGCGCGGCAGCGCCGCAGCAGCAGAAGGGGAGTAACCCGAGGATGACCAGCAGTCCGACACCGGCCACCCGTACCAAGGTTCTCCTAGTCGACGACCACGACCTCATCCGTAAGGGTCTTCGTCACGCGTTCGAGCGTGACCGCCAGTTCGAGGTCGTGGGCGAGGCCGCCACCGCCGCGGAGGGCGTGCGCCAGGCCGGCGCGCTCCAGCCCGACGTGGTGATCATGGACCTTCGCCTGCCCGACGGCAGCGGCCTGGAGGCCACCCGCGCCCTGCGCAAGTCCAGCGCGTCGATGGGCATCGTCGTGCTGACCATGTACGCCGGCGACGACCAGCTCTTCGGCGCCCTGGAAGCCGGCGCGAGCGCGTTCGTGCCGAAGACCGCGCCGGCCGACGAGGTGGTCGCCGCCGCCCGGCACGCCGCCTCCTCCCCCAGCGCGTTCACCGCCGCCGACCTGGCCGAGGCGATGAAGCGCCGGCTGGCCCCGTCCGGCCCGCAGCTGTCCCCCCGTGAGGGCCAGGTGCTGCGGCTGCTCGCCGACGGCATGAGCGTGGCGGGCATCGCCAAGCAGCTGTTCGTCAGCGAGTCGACCGCCAAGACCCACATCTCCAAGCTCTACGAGAAGCTGGGCGCCGCCAACCGGGCCCAGGCGCTGATGACCGCGCTGCGGCTGGGCCTGCTCGAGGCACCGGACGCGCCCAAGTTCTGAGGCACACCGCCGGAAGAGGCCCCGTCCACCGCGGACGCGGGCCTCTCCGGCGTAGTGGGTGCGGCTGACCGCGTACGGTGAACGGCCGGACGCATAGCGACGACGGTCTTTGCACCACGACGGCGGAGGGGCAGAATACCCGGGTGATCCGCGCGGCGGTGACCACCGCGCGCCGTCGACACCCGAGGGGCAGGACATGCAGCGGCCGGACTGGGCACCCGAGACGATCGACATCGAACGCCCCAGCGTCGCCCGCATGTACGACTACTACCTCGGCGGCTCGCACAACTTCGCCGCCGACCGGGCGGCCGCCCGCGCGATGGTGGAGGCGGTGCCGGAGGCGCCACTGATGGCCCAGGCCAACCGCGCGTTCCTGCGCCGGGCCGTGCAGTACCTCGCCCAGGCCGGCGTCCGCCAGTTCCTCGACATCGGCTCCGGCATCCCCACCGTCGGCAACGTGCACGAGATCGCCCAGCGGATCGACGGGCAGTCGCGCGTCGTCTACGTCGACGTGGACCCGGTGGCGGTGGCGCACAGCCAGGAGATCCTGGCCGGCAACGAGCACGCCACCGTACTCCAGGAGGACCTGCGCCGCCCGGAGGCGATCCTGACCCATCCGGAGGTCACCCGGCTGCTGGACTTCAGCCGTCCGGTCGCGGTGATGATCGTGGCGGTGCTGCACTTCATCCCGGACAGCGACCGCCCCGAGGAGATCCTGCGGACGCTGCGCGGAGCACTGGCGCCCGGCAGCCACCTGGTGCTCTCCCAGGCCAGCGAGGAGGGCCGCGACGGCACCGGCGAGCGGGCCGAGGCGGAGCGGGTCTACCGGCGCACCGACAGCCAGCTCTGGATCCGCAGCCGGGCCGAGCTGACCGCGCTGTTCGACGGCTTCGAACTGGTCGACCCGGGTGTGGTGTGGGTGCCGCAGTGGCGGCCGGACTCCCCCGACCAGGCCGAGAACGCCGAGCGGGCCGTGTTCATGGGCGGGGTCGGGCGGCTCGGTGGGTGACGACGCGGCCCGCAGCAGGCCCGGCGTGTTCGCCCGGGCCTGGGCCAAGGCGGTGTCCGGCACCAGCTACCTGCCGATGACCCAGTCGCAGCTGGAGGAGATGCTGCAACGGCTCACCGAACGGCTGGCCCAGGCGCTGCGTGCCGAGCCGTTCGACCTGCGGATCGGCCAGCAGGTCGGCGCGGAGCTGGTGCAGGCGCACATCGCCTCCGCCGAAGGGCTGGGCCGCACCGTCGAGGTGATCCAGCTGCGCCTGGTCCGCGACCTCGACCTGGTCGTGGACGACGTCGAGGACCGGATGGCCCGGCTGCTCGCCACCGTCGCCACCGGGTACGCCCGCGCGCTGCGCGACCGCACGCTCGACGAGCAGGAGTCCATCCGCCGGGCCGCCATGATGGCCCGTGCGCAGGCGGAACGGGCGCTGCGCGACAGCGAGGCCCGGTTCCGGCACCAGGCCACCCACGACCCGCTCACCGGCCTGCCCAACCGCACGCTGTTCACCGAGCGGCTGGCCGCCGCGATCAACCGGGGCGCCGACCGGGTCGGCGTCTGCTTCCTGGACCTGGACCGGTTCAAGGTCGTCAACGACTCCCTCGGCCACCAGGTCGGCGACTCGTTGCTGGTCGCGGTGGCGCAGCGGCTGCACGAGGCGCTCGGCGAGCATCTGGTGGCCCGGCTCGGCGGCGACGAGTTCGTGATCCTGATCGAGCGCACGACCGGCACCGACGACGCGGTGCAGGTCGCCGAGGCGGCGCTGGCCGCGGTACGCGAGCCGGCGCTGGTCGACGGCCACGAGCTGACCGTCTCGGCGAGCATCGGCATCGTGGAGCGCCCGGTCGCGGGCACCTCCCCGATGGAGCTGATGCGCGCGGCCGACAGCACGCTGCACTGGGCCAAGGCCGCGGGCGGGGCCCGCTGGTCGCTGTTCGACGCCGACCGCAACCGCCGCGACCTGGCCCGGTACGCGCTGTCCGCGGCCATCCCCGCCGCCCTGGACCGGGGCGAGTTCTACCTCGACTACCAGCCGCTGACGTCCCTGCGCGACGGGCGGGTCCTCGGCATGGAGGCGCTGGTCCGCTGGCGCCACCCGGAGCTGGGCGTGCTGCGGCCGGACAGCTTCATCCCGCTGGCCGAGGAGACCGGGCTGATCGTCCCGCTCGGCAGCTGGGTGCTGGCCGAGGCGTGCCGCGAGGCGGGCACCTGGTCGGCGATCGACGGCGACGCGCCGTTCGTCAGCGTCAACCTCGCCGTACGCCAGTTGCACCGGGCCGACCTGGTGCCCGAGGTACGCGGCGTGCTCGGCCGCACCGGCCTGCCGCCGCGCCGGCTGCAACTGGAGATCACCGAGAGCACCATGATGAGCACCGTGGTCGAGCCGGTGCGGGCGCTGCGGGTGCTCGGTGACCTGGGGGTCCGGGTCGCCATCGACGACTTCGGCACCGGCTACTGCAACCTCGCGTACCTGCGGGACCTGCCGGTCGACGAGCTGAAGGTGGCCGGTGAGTTCGTCACCGGCCTGCGCGCGCCGGACAGCGGCACCGACGAGCGGATCCTCGCCTCGCTCGTGTCGCTGGCGCACGCGCTGGACCTGACCGTCACCGCCGAGGGCGTGGAGACGGCCGACCAGGCGGACCGGCTGCGCGCGATCGGCTGCGACGCCGGGCAGGGCTGGCACTTCGGCCGCCCCGGCCCGGCGGCGCCGCACCTGGGCCGGGTGCCCGTGCACGTCGAAGCCGTCTCCTGAGGCGGCTCGGCGGTCGTGCCGGAGCCGCTTGCGGGCCGGGGGCGGCGGTCAGCCGGCCAGCAGCGCGGCCATCCGCTGCGCCTGCGTCTCCCAGCGCCACTCCCGTTCCACCCAGGCCCGGCCGGCGGCGCCGAACTGCCGGGCCAGGTCCCGGTCGGCGAGCAGCGTGGCCACCCGGTCGGCGAGCTGGGCCACGTCCCGGCCGCCGACCACGTACCCGGTCTCGCCGTCGCGGACCGCGTCCGGCGCGCCCCCGGAGTCGCCGGCCACCACCGGCAGCCCGGTGGCGCCCGCCTCCAGGTAGACGATCCCGAGGCCCTCCACGTCCAAGCCCCGGTTACGGGTGCGGCAGGGCATCGCGTACACGTCACCGGCCGCGTAGTGGGCGGGCAGGTCGGCCGACGGCACCGAACCGGTGAACACCACGTCGCGTTCCAGCCCGCTCTGCCGGGCCAGCTTCTCCAGCGTCGAGCGGTACGGTCCGCCGCCGACCACCAGCAGCGCGGCGCCGGGCACCCGGCGGCGGATCTCCGGCAGCGCGCGGATCAGCATGTCCTGGCCCTTGCGGGGCACCAGCCGCGACACGCACACCACCACCGGCCGGTCGGCCAGCCCGAGCCGTTCGCGGACCTTCGTGCCGTCGACGTCCGGGTGGTAGGTGTCCACGTCCACGCCGGGCGCGAGCCGCCGCAGCTCGGTCAGCCCGTCCAGCACGCGCGCCAGCCGCGTCCGGGTGTACTCGCCGAGGTAGGTGGTCACGTCCACGCCCCGGCCGATGCGGCGCAGGGCCGAGCGGGCGCCGGGCAGCGCCGCCCATCCCACCTCGTGCCCGTGGGTCAACGCCACCACCCGGCGGATCCCGGACCGCCGCCGCAGGCCCGCCGCGAGCAGCCCCAGCGGGGCCGCCGCGCCGAACCAGACCGTGTCGCAGTCGTACGAGCGGGCCAGCCGCGCCGCCCGCCGCGCGATCAGCGGCGTGGGCAGCAGCACCCGGGTACGTTCCCGCACCACCTCGAACGGCTGGTCGGCGTCGAACTTCTCCGCCCCGCGCCAGCTCGACGCGTAGACCACCACCGAGCCGGGCTGCTGTCGCACCGCGAGGTTGTGCACGAAGGACTGGATGCCACCGGGGCGCGGCGGGAAGTCGTTGGTGATCAGCAAGGTGCGGCTCATCGGCCGGACTCCCTGGCGTAGGCGCGGGCGGCTGCCATCCGCTCCACGGTGGACGGGTGGGTCGCCGACCAGAGGTGCTCCCAGCGCGGCGGGTCGGGGTCGGCCAGGTTCACCCCGGCCAGCCGGCGCTGCATCGCCTCGAACGTCGCCGGGTCGCCGGTGAGCGCCAGCGCGTGGGCGTCGGCGCGGGCCTCGATCCGGCGGGAGACCAGCGCCTGCACCGGCGTGGTGAGCAGCCCGGCGACCGTGACCAGCGCGATCAGCAGCGGGAACGCCCGCGGCTGGGCGATCGAGTCGACGCCGGCGAGCCGCAGCAGCGGCGTCCAGGAGCCGATCAGGTAGAGCGCCACCACCGCGGCGGCGGCGCCGAGCGCGCCGAGCAGCGTGCCGGTCCACACGTCCCGGTCCTTGGCGTGCCCCAGCTCGTGGGCGACCACGCTCGTCACCTCGGCCGGCTCCGCCTCGCGCAGCAGCGTGTCGTAGACCACCACCCGCCGCGTCGGCCCGAGCCCGGAGACGTACGCGTTCACCGCCCGGGTGCGCCGGGACGCGTCGGCGACGAGCACGTCGCGCACCGGTACGCCGTCCTGGGCCGCCATCGCGGTCAGCTCGCTGCGCAGCGGGCCCGGCTCCATCGGGGTGAACCGGTTGAACACCGGCTCGACGAGCACCGGCAGCACGAACGACAGCACCACCACCAGCGCCGCCGCGCCGGCCGCGCCGAACGCCCACCACCAGCGCGGGGCCAGCCGGACCACGGTGTAGAAGCCGAGCAGCACCAGCGCGCCGATCACGGCGCTGACCGCGTACGACTTGAGCAGGTCGACCGCCCAGCCGCCCCAGCTCTGGGTGCTCAGCCCGTAGCGGACCAGCACGGTGCGCCGCCAGGCCGCGAACGGCAGGGTGAGCAGGTCGGCGAGGAACATGACGGCCAGCCCGCCGAGCACCGCCTGCGCGATCCAGTGCCCGCCGAAGGGCCGGCCGGCCAGTTCGACCAGGCGTCCGCCCAGCGGGGTCAGGCCGAGCAGCAACGCCACCACCAGCCCGACCGCCAGCGCCGACCAGGCCGCCGGGCGCAGCGCGCCGTGGAACGCGCGGCCCCGGGTCACCTGTTCGGCCGGAAGGTCACGCAGCGCCGCGAGCTGGTCGGCTCGGGGCGCGGGCGGCCGGCTCCACGGCACCAGAAGCGCCACCGCCACGAGCAGCGCCACCGCCAGGCCGGCCAGGGTCAGCAGGGCCCACGCGCGCGGGGTCACCGCTCCACCCCGCCGTCGTGCCCGGTCCGCGTCATCCCGCCCCCTCCCGCCGTGACCGCTCATCCTATTGCCCGGCCGCGCAAGCAAGACCGTGCCCGCCC
>NZ_JAGPXV010000302.1:0-7090 GCF_018070405.1 Micromonospora sp. D75 | reverse complement strand
CGTACCACCGGCTGACCTGGGTGGCGAATGTGGGCTCGGACATCGCGCCGCCGATCATGTCACGGCTGTCTTTCCCGCAGGTTGGGCGGGGCGGGTGGCCGGGCGCGATCGATCATGGGCGACGGGGCAGAATGTCCGAATGAACGAGCTCGCGATCACCGTCATCGGCCGGGACCGGCCGGGCATCGTGGCCGACGTCGCGGAGGTCCTCGCCCGGCTCGGCGCGAACCTCACCGACTCGACTATGACCCGGCTGCGTGGACACTTCGCGATGACCCTGATCTGCGTGGGCCCGGCCGCTGCCGACGTCGAGGCCGCGCTGGCCCCGCTCGCCGCCGACGGACATCTGCTGGCCACCGTACGCGCGGTCACGCCGGACGGCGGCAGCGAGCCCACCGGGGAGCCGTACGTGCTGGCGGTGCACGGCGCCGACCGGATGGGCATCGTGGCGGCGATGACCCGGGTGCTCACCGACGCGGGCGGGAACGTGACCGACCTGAGCACGCGGTTGACCGGTTCGCTCTACGTGGTGGTCGCCGAGGTCGAGCTGCCGCCGGGCGTCTCCGACGAGGTGGCCGGCCGGCTCACCCGCGTCGCGGCGGAGCTGGGTGTCGGGGTAAGCCTCCGCCCGGCGGACACGGATCTGCTGTGACCGGGCCGGAGTACGCGGGCCTGGGCGGCTGGACCCCGGAGAAGCTCGGCGTCCCCGGCGAGGTACGTCCGGTGGTCACCGCCCCGGAGCCGGTGCTGAGCCAACCCGGCCCGGAGGTCGACCCGACGTCTGCCGAGGTGGTACGCCTCGCCGCCGATCTGGTGGCCACGATGCGGGTCTCGCCCGGCTGTGTGGGTCTGGCGGCGCCGCAGGTGGGGGTGAGCGCGCAGGTGTTCGCGGTGGACGTCACCGGGCACCCGAAGGCGGTCACCGTGCACGGCACGTTCGTGCTCTGCAACGCGCGGGTGGTGGAGGCGAGCCGGTGGAAGGCCGGCCGGGAGGGCTGCATGTCGGTGCCGGACCTGACCGGCGACGTGAAGCGGGCCAGCCGGCTGGTGGTCGAGGGCGTGCTGCCGGGCACCGGGGAGCCGGTCCGGCTGGTGACCGACGGTTTCGAGGCGCGCGCGCTCCAGCACGAGATCGACCACTGTGCCGGGTTGCTCTTCCTCGACCGGGTGGCCGGCGCGCACGCGATCTACCAGCGCAAGGTCTACCTCTGACGGTGGTGGCGGCTATCCGGTGTGGACGGAGGCGGCCGTACGGCGGCGGGTTCCCGGCGCGTCGGACCGGCGAGCCGTGCGCCGCGCGGCTACGGTAGGCGCATCATGCGTCTGACGGTCGGCCCCCTGCCCCCTGCCGTGTACTGGCGGCGTCGTGCCGTCGTGCTCGGAGCGGGCCTGCTCTTCCTGATTGTCCTGCTCTACTCGTGCACCGGCACGGACCGCAACACCGGCGCGCCGGGCACGGACCCGTCGCCGACCGGTTCCGCCGGGGCTGAGCCGGCCCCGTCCGGCTCGGTGCTGACCCCGCAGTCGGGCAGCCCGTCACCGACGGCCGGTGACGCGGGCGGCGGCAGCACCGGCGGTAACACCGGCGGCGGTACGGGCGACGGCGGCGGCAACACCGGTGGCGGCGCGAACAACGGCGGCGGCACCGGTAACGGCGGCGCGAACGGGCAGCCGGTCTCGGACGACGGCAACTGCACCGACTCGGAGCTGCTGGTGACGCCGGTCGCGGTGCCGGCCACCGCCCAGCGGGGCACTGTGGTCACGCTGCGCCTCAAGGTCAAGAACGTGTCGAACCGGACGTGCAGCCGGGACGTGGGCGCCGATCTGCAGGAGCTGTACATCAAGGCGGGCGCGGAGAAGATCTGGTCCTCGGACACGTGCGGCACCGGCAAGGGCTCGGACCCGCAGTCGTTCACGCCGAACTTCGAGCGCTCCTACGAGCTGGGCTGGAACGGCCGGGTGGACAACCGGTGCGCCAACGGGCTCGCGAACGGTGAGTTCGCGGCGATCGGCGCGTACCAGGTGTTCGCCCGCGTCGGCACCAAGATCAGCGAGCCGGTGAAGCTGACCATCACCGGCTGAGCGGTCGGTCAGACGTACCGTTCGAGGATGGATGCCTCGGCGAGCCGGGACAGGCCCTCGCGGACCCCACGGGCGCGTGCGTCGCCCACGCCCTCGACGGCCTGGAGGTCTTCCACGGTCGCGCCGAGCAGCCGCTGGAGGCTGCCGAAGTGCACCACCAGCCGGTCGACCACGGCGACCGGCAGCCGGGGCACCTTGGCGAGCAGGCGGAACCCGCGCGGGCTGACCGCCGCGTCGAGCGCGTCGGAGGCGGACGGGTAGCCGATCGCCTTGGCGACAGCCACGAGATCGATCAGCTCGGTGGCGCTGAGCAGGTCGAGTTCGACGAGCGCCTCGTCCAGGGTGCGTGACTTGCGGCCGACCGGCAGGTAGTCGCGGATGACCAGGGTGCGGTCGGCGTCCACGCCGGCCATCAGCTCGTCGAGCTGAAGGGCCAGCAGACGGCCGTCGGTGCCCAGCTCCACCACGTAACCGGCGATCTCGTCGGCGATGCGGCGGACCATCTCCAGCCGCTGCACCACAGCCACCGCGTCGCGGACGGTGACCAGATCCTCGATCTCCAGCGCGGAGAGCGTGCCGGAGACCTCGTCCAGCCGCAGCTTGTAGCGCTCCAGCGTGGCCAGCGCCTGGTTGGCGCGGGACAGGATGGCCGCCGAGTCGTCCAGCACGTGCCGCTGGCCGTTGACGTAGAGGCTGATGATCCGCATCGACTGGCTGACCGAGATGACCGGGTAGCCGGTCTGCCGGGCCACCCGCTCGGCGGTGCGGTGCCGGGTGCCGGACTCCTCGGTCGGGATCGACGGGTCGGGCATCAGGTGCACGCCGGCCTGCACGATCCGGGTGCCGTCGCTGGAGAGGACGACAGCGCCGTCCATCTTGCACAGCTCCCGGACCCGGGTGGCGGAGAACTCCACGTCCATCGGGAAGCCGCCGGTGCAGATCTGCTCGACCACCTTGTCGTAGCCGAGCACGATCAGCGCGCCGGTGCGGCCGCGCAGGATCCGCTCCAGGCCGTCCCGCAGGGCGGTGCCGGGAGCCATCAGGGCGAGGTTGGCGCGCAGCGGGTCGCCACCGGCCCCGCCGCCGACGCTTCCGTTGACGCTCACGCTGATGGCACGAGCGGGGTTGCCGCTCACGGCGCCGGTACGGGCGTGCGGCGTCGCCGTTGCGGGCTTGGTGGCATCGCGGTCGATCGGCACGGGCACAGTCTACGGACTGCCGTGCGGTGGGTGCTCTCGTGGTTACTGTGATGTGTCACGATGCCCGGCTCGGGCGGCTCTTCACGGGCTGCGCCGCGTGTCCGGGAACGCCCGGCGGATCCCACCGTGTCACTCCGCCGATGCGCGGGCGGCGGTCTGGAGGGCGGCCCGCACGTCAGTGACCTCGATCACGCGCATGTTCTCCGGCCCGGCGCCGCTGCTCTCCGGCCCGCACCCGGGCGGCACGAGGGCCAGCCGGAAGCCCAGCCGGGCCGCCTCGGACAGCCGGCGGGGCACCGCGCCGACCCGGCGTACCTCGCCGGTGAGCCCGACCTCGCCGATGGCCACCAGATGCGGGTTGAGCGCCAGGTTGAGCCCGCCGGAGGCGACCGCGAGCGCCACCGCCAGGTCGGCCGCCGGCTCGACCACCCGGATGCCGCCGACAGTGGCGGCGAAGACCTCCCGGTCGTGCAGCGTGAGCCGCTCGGTCCGGCGCTGGAGCACCGCGAGAACCATGGCGAGCCGGGCGCTGTCGAGGCCGGAGACGGTACGCCGGGGCGAACCGGCGACGGTGGCCCCGATCAGCGCCTGCACCTCCGTCACCAGCGCCCGGCGCCCCTCCATCGCCACCGTCACGCAGGTGCCCGGCACCGGCTCGGAGTAGCGGGTCAGGAACAGGCCGGACGGGTCGGCCAGGCTGCTGATGCCGCCCTCGTGCATCTCGAAGCAGCCCACCTCGTCGGCCGCGCCGAAGCGGTTCTTCACGCCGCGCACCATGCGCAGCGAGGAGTGCTTGTCGCCCTCGAAGTGCAGCACCACGTCGACCAGGTGTTCCAGCACCCGGGGGCCGGCCACCTGGCCGTCCTTGGTGACGTGGCCGACCAGCACGGTGGCGATGCCGCGCTCCTTGGCGACCGCGACCAGGGCGGCGGTGACCGCGCGGACCTGGGTGACGCCGCCGGGCACGCCCTCGGTGCCGGTGGTGGAGATGGTCTGCACCGAGTCGAGCACCAGCAGGCCGGGCTTGACCGCGTCGAGGTGGCCGAGCACCGCCGACAGGTCGCTCTCGGCGGCCAGGTAGAGCTGGTCGTGCAGGGTGCCCATCCGCTCGGCGCGCAGCCGCACCTGGCTGACCGACTCCTCGCCGCTGACCACCAGCGACGGGCTGCCGGCCCCGGCGGCCCACTGCTGGGCCACGTCGAGCAGCAGCGTCGACTTGCCCACGCCCGGCTCACCGGCGAGCAGCACCACCGCGCCGGGAACGAGGCCGCCGCCGAGCACCCGGTCGAGCTCGCTGACGCCGGTGGCCCGGGCGCGGGCGGGCGCGGCGCTGATGGTGGCGATCGGCCGGGCCGGCTCGGCCGGCATCCGCGAGCTGACCACCCGGCCGGAGACCAGCGGGCCGGTGATCGTGGACTCGACCACCGAGCCCCACTCGCCGCACTCGGGGCACCGGCCCACCCACTTCGGGGGCTGGTGACCGCAGGCGTCGCACTCGTAGGCCGGACGGGGCTCACGGGCGGCGCGACCGCGGCCGGCGCCGGCACGGGAGGGGGTCGATCGGGGGGTGGTCACCACAGGACGCTAACCGGCCCGTACGACGAAAGCCCACCGGAAACGGCGACACCGCCGGCGTGGCGCTGGCCACGGCGGCGGTGCCGACGGAAGGAGGACGGGGGTCAGTGGCCGCCCTCGACGCCACCGTCCTCGGCCCCGTGCTCACGCGGGTTGACGATCTTGGACGGGGTGGGCTCCGCGGTCAGCGGGATGCCGATCGGCGCCGGGGTCGTGATGACCTTGCCGTCGCCGAAGTCGAAGGTCAGGTTGACCTGCTGGCCGACGAGCAGCTTCTGGTTCAGGCCGACGAGCTGGAGGAACCGCGGGTTGTCGGCGTTGAGCTGGGCGTAGCTGAGCGCCGGGATCTCGATCCGGGCCGGCTGACCGGCGGGCGCGGACCCGGTCTCGCTCGGCGACGGGCTGGCCGACGGCGACTCGGACGTCCCCAGCGACTGGCTCGGCGACGCGCTCGGGTCGCTCGCGGTCGGCGAGGCGGTGCCCGGCTCGGTGGGCGAACCGGTCGGGGTGGCGGCGCCGCTCTCGCCCGCGCCGGAACCGGTGAGCACGATCTCCCGGGCGCTGTCGGTGGTGACCGTCACGGTCACCGGCTTCTCGCTGTCGTTGTAGATCACCACGTTGACCGGCGCGTTCGACCCCGCCTCGTAGCCCTTCGGCCCCGGCGTCCGCACGTAGAGACCGCGCACCTTGTACAGGTTGTCGGAGGTCTGGACGTTGACGCCCTGTACCGACGGGATCTTGTTGGCGGTCTCGGAAATCTGCCCGGTGCCGCACCCGGACAGCAGCAGGCTCGCCGCCGCCGTGCCGGCCAGCAGCAGGGCCGGCCCCCGGGAACCCCTGATCGAGCGCGTCACGTCGGTCCTCCTCGTCACGATCCCCGCCCGGTCGACCACCGGGCACGGGGTGGCCATACCCGCGCAGACCGCGCTCCAGGGTAGTTGGAGCTGATCGAGGCCCGCACGCGGACCCGGCAATGCCACCCGGCGAGGGAGACCGTCAGACCACCCGGCCGCTCGTCACCAGCAGCAGCACATCGATGAGCGCCACCACCAGCACCGCCCGGAAGGCGCTGGCCGAGCGTCCGGCGGCGGCGCGTCCCGCGTACCAGCCGAGGGCCGGCACGGCGACGGCGGCGGCGACGGCCGACAGCCCGGCCCACGACGGCGGTCCCGGCGGGCCGAAGACCAGCGCGACGGTGGCCGCCAGGAGCAGCCCGGCGGCGGCGAGCCGGCTGCCGGCGGGGCCCAGCCGGTGCGGCAGGCCGCGCACCCCGGTCCGGGCGTCGTCGGCCAGGTCGGGCAGCACGTTCGCGAAGTGCGCGCCGGCGCCCAGCAGCGCGGCGGCGGCCACCAGCCAGGCCGGCGGCGCGGGCGAGCCGGGCAGCGCCAGCACCACGAACGCGGGCAGCGCGCCGAACGAGACCGCGTAGGGCAGCACCGACACCGCCGTCGACTTCAGCGGCCGGTTGTAGAGCAGCGCGGAGACCAGGCCCAGCGTGGCGCAGGCCGCCGCGGCCGGGCCGCCGGCCAGCGCCAGCAGCGGGGTGGCGACGGCGGCGACCACGACGGCCCGGGCCAGCGCCGGCCGGCTGACCGCGCCGGTGGTCACCGGTTTGTCGGTACGCCCCACCGCGGCGTCCCGCTCGGCGTCGATCAGATCGTTGCTCCAGCCGACAGCGAGCTGGCTGGCCAGCACCGTCAGCGCCACCGCCGCGACGCCGGCCGCAGAGTGCCCGGCGCCGGCGGCGAGCAGCGCGGCGACCACGGTGACCGCCGCAGCGGGTTCCGGATGGCTCGCCTTGACCAGCCCTAACACCCGTGTCGACATAAGGGAAGTCTGGTCGTTACCGGGCAGTCGTGCCACGCTCGACGCATGCCTGACGTGCCCGGGGTGTCCACTCCGCACCGGGTGCTGCCGCCGAACGACCCCCGGCAGTACGACGATCTGGCCGACGAGTGGTGGCGGCCGGACGGCGCGTTCGCGATGCTGCACTGGCTGGCGCGGGCGCGCGCGGCGCTGGTGCCACCGGCGTCCACGCCGGACGATCTGCTCGTCGACCTGGGCTGCGGCGCCGGGCTGCTGGCCCCGCACCTGGCCGGCAAGGGCTACCGCCACGTCGGGGTGGACCTGACCCGCTCCGCGCTGGACCAGGCCGCCGCCCCCGGGGTGACCGCGGTCCAGGGCGACGCGACGGCGGTGCCGCTGACCGACGCGTGCGCGGCGGTGGTCTCCGC